>NZ_JAMSHW010000026.1:0-63087 GCF_023757525.1 Pseudomonas sp. MWU13-3659
GAATCAGATACTTAGAAAGCACGCATATCCATTTAGGTGTTCTTTTCAACTTTAACCATTCAAAAGTTGCGCAACTTCTTGCGCAGTGGTGGCAAAAAGTTGCGCAGTTGGCTGTACATGACGAATATCAAGGCCTGCATCTAACTATCCACACACTTATCCACATTTGAGTGCGCAACTTCTTGCGCAGTTGACCGGAAAGTCAGAAACAAAAAAACGGTGGAAGCAATAGCGTTGTGTTGAGTGGGCCGGCCTCTTCGCCAGCAAGCTGGCTCCTACAGGTACGGTGCTGGTGCTGGGTACCTGTAGGAGCCGGCTTGCCGGCGAACACCGGCGAAGCCGGTGCCATGCTCCGTATCGAACCCATGCCCACCGTGGGTTACTCACGTGCCGAACCTTGACCAAAAGCCGCGCGCGGCAAAGGCATCGCGCAACTGCGCGACGCCGATGCTGCGCTGCCCGGGGTCGAAGGCCAGCGCCGTGCGCAACGCCGCCCAGGCCTTGGCCGGCATGTTCTCCGGCACCCGCAACGAATGCTGCAGGCCCTGCTCGCGGGCCTTGAGCGACAGCACGCGGTCGAACGGGTGACGGCCGGTGACCAGCTCGTACAGCACGCAGGCCACCGCATACAGGTCGCTGGCGGTGCTCGGGGTGCCGCCTTCGAACAGCTCCGGCGCGGCATACGCTGGGGTCCAGGCCTCGAAGCGGCCATGGCTCAGGTGCGGCAGGCCGGCCAGCGGGCCTTCCAGGGCCATGCCCAGGCCGAAGTCGAACAGGCGCAGGCCGTCGTCGGTAAGCATCACGTTGCTGGGTTTAAGGTCGCCATGCACCACGCCCTGGCCGTGCACGCAGGCAAGCACATCGAGCAACGGCACGGCGATCTCGCGCACCTGCGCCCAGGCCAGGCCCATCGGCTGGTCGCAGAGCAGGCGGTCGAGGGAGGTGCCGCGCATCAGTTCCATGGTGATGAAACCACGGTCGCTTTCCGGGTCGACGGCGAAGCCTTGCAGGCGTACCAGGTTGGGGTGGCGCAGGCGGCTGGTCAGGGCGTACTCGTTGAACAGCAGGGCGTTGGCGTCCGGGGCGGTGGCCAACTGGTCGCTCATCAGTTTCAGCGCCAGCAGCGGTTGCGGGTCGCCGAAGCGCTCCTGCAACAGGTCGCGGGCGCGGTACACCCGGCCCATGCCGCCCGCGCCGAGCAGGCGCTCCAGGCGGTAGCGCCCGGCGAGCACGTCGGGCAACGGTGGCAGCGCCCGCGCCGGGGTGGCGGCCGGGGCCTGCGCGGTGGCAGGCGCCCGCCCCTTGCCCCGCCGTTTGCGCCGGCCCTTGCCGGTGCGGGCGGGCTCGGGCGCGGTGGCCTGGTTGAATGCGAAATAGGTCGACTCGCTGTCTTGCTCGAGTGCGTCGAGCACATCCAGCGCGTCGCCGCTGCCAAGGTTCATCGGTGGATCACCACTGCGGTCAGGTTGTCTTTCGCCGAACCGCCCAGGGCGGTTTCGAACAGGCGTTGCAAGGCTTCGCCGGGCGAGGCCAGGTCCAGCGCGTGGCCCAGGCCACCGCTCTCCACGCCGTCGTACAGGCCGTCGCTGCACAGCAGGAACACATCACCCGGGCACGCCTCGAACTCCAGCACTTCCAGGGTCAGGCTGGCGCTGGCGCCGACGGCACGGGTCAAGGCCCGCGCCGAGGGGTGCTCGCGGGCCTGCTCGGCGCTCATGCGCTCCTTGTCGATCAGTTGCTGCTGCAGCGAGTGGTCGCGGGTCAGCTGGTACAAACGCTGGCCGCGCCACAGGTAGCAGCGGCTGTCGCCGGCCCACACGCAGGCGCCGCGGCGGCCTTCGAGCAGCAGGGTGACCACGGTGCTGCCGATGATCCGCGCCTGGCCCTCGACGCTCACGGTGAGCTCCTGGCCGAGCCGCCGGTTGATCCAGTGCAGGCACTGGCGCACGGCGACCACGCGCTCGTCGAACGTGCTGCTGGCCGGCAGTTCGGCCAGGCTCTCGACGATCATCTGGCTGGCGACATCGCCAGCCTCGTGGCCGCCCATGCCATCGGCGACTGCCCACAGCCCCTGCTGCGGGCAGTCGAGAAAGGCGTCCTCGTTGCGCGCACGGACCTTGCCCGGGTCAGTGCGCGCCGCGCTGCGCCAAGGGGAGGCAGGCTGCATCACAGCTCCCCTGGCAGGCGGAAGCCGCGCAGCACGTTCATGTCGAACGGGTTCGGCGCACGCTGGCTGGTCAGCAGGTAGTTGGCGCGCATGCCGCCGACATTGGCCTTGAGCACCATGGTGTCGCGGCCCTTGAGATACTCAGTCTGCATCAGGTCGAGCAGGCGGAACAGCGACCACGGGCCGCCATTCTTCTCCAGCGCCATGGGGCGGCCGTTGAGCTGCTCCAGGGTCAGGCTGCTGTTACCGTCCTGGGCCTCGGTCGGCCACTTCAGGCTGGTGGAGACGATCGGGCCGTGGCGGTAGTCGATCACCGTGTCGCCAAAGCGGAACTCGGCGCGGCTCACCGACGGGTCGAGGGTGTACGGCTCGAGCTTGAACTGCACCTGCGGCTCTTCCGGGTTCTGCGCGAAGAAGCTCTGGCGGATGGTCTGGGCCGCGCCCATCTGCTCCAGGTACGCCCTGGCCATCGGCAGGCTCTGGCCATCGAGGCTGCGCAGGCGGAAGGTGCCGGCTTCACCGCTGACGAACGGGCGCATGTAGGTGTCGAAGAAGCGGTCCGCCACGCCTTGAGCTTTGAAGAAGTCGCGGAAATCGCTGATCGCCACGTCACTGGTGCCATGGGCGTTGAACGGATAGCGCGACTCGATGGCACGGCCATAGAAGCTGTACAGCTCGCTCTGGTAGCGCTGGTTGAGATAGCTGTAGGTGTCGTTGAGCACCATGCGCCAGATGTCGTCGGACAGCAGGTTGAACCAGCCTGCCACTGGCCGTGGCAGGCGCGCAGTGCCGTTGCGCAGGCTGCTCAAGGCATCGCGCTGGCCCGACATGCGCGCCTTGGCCATCTGGTACGACGCTTCCTCGGCCTGGTTGGAACGGGCCAGGCCGGCCATCTGCTGCTGCAGGTCGTTGAGCGCCTGCATGGTCGGCGCCAGGTCGGGGCCCGGGCCGTTGTTGTCGTCGAGCAACCGGTGCAGTGGCTCGAAGCGCCGTTGCAGGGCCATGCGCGCGGTGTCCGGCAGCGGCTTCTTGGCCAGGGCATCGCGGGCCTTGTCGGCCACGGCGCCAGCGACGGCCGCGCCGCCCTTGCCGAGCTTCTTGGCGGCGGCCTTGCCAGCCGCGGCTTCGGCCGCCTGGTTGCCTTCGTCCGGGGTTTCCGCCAGCACCGGGAAGCGGGTGTTCTCGCGCACCTCGGTGAGCAA
Source organism: Pseudomonas sp. MWU13-3659 (assembly GCF_023757525.1). NCBI lineage: Bacteria > Pseudomonadati > Pseudomonadota > Gammaproteobacteria > Pseudomonadales > Pseudomonadaceae > Pseudomonas > Pseudomonas sp. MWU13-3659. The sequence goes on from NZ_JAMSHW010000026.1 coordinate 3,370, forward strand.
CAGCAGCAGCGGCGAGTTGGCGGCGGTCAGCGCCGACATCTGGTCGGCGCTTTCGCCCGCATCGTTGAACGGGATCAGGCCGACCTGGTTGATCGCCTCGCCCCAGTAGTTGGCGTAGTCGCGGAAGTACAGCTGCTCCAGCTCGACCATCAACCGACGCATGTCCATGTCGCTGATGCCGCTGCCCTCGCCCAGCACCCAGTTGTCGCGCAGGATGTCGTTGACCAGGTTGGCGCCCTGCACCGAGAAGTACTGCTGGTAACCCTGGGAGGTGTAGAAGCCGGGGATCGGGTAGTCGATACCAACGAACTGGCTGGCCTGCGGCCCGAGCTGCTGGCTCAGGCGGTATTCCGGCAGGCTGCGGGCCTGTTCGCGCAACACCCGGTAGACCACGCTGGCCAGGGACTCGGCGCGCAGCACCTGGCGCGCCTGGGTCACCAGGGCGTCGTTGAGCGGGTAGGCGAACGGCTGCTCGAGCAGGCGCCCGAAGTGAGCGTTCAGGCCTTCCTGCACGGCGGTGTTGCCGGGGTACTGCTGCGACCAGCCGGCCGCCACCCAGTCCTTGAGCCAGCCCTGGTCGCGGCGGTCGGGCATGCCGAGCATCAGGTAGGCGCGCAGGCTGTTGAGCAGCCGCTCACGGCTTTTCAGGTTGCCACGAATCTGCCCTTCGACCATCTGTGCCACCCGTGGCAGCAGGAGGGTTTCCAGCTCGCGCTGGTAGGCCGGCTGCAGCACTTCGTTGGCCGGCACGCCCTGGTACAGGCCACCGCGGTGCAGCCACGAAGCGTCGCTGCGCTCAGGGAATACACGCGAAGCCTGCCAGGCGGTGTCCAGCGGCTTGAGCGCGGCCAGGGCGTCGTCGCGGGCGCCCAGGCCGACGTGCTGGCGGTGCCATTGCTGGCCCAGCTCGCGCACCTGTTCCAGGCGTTCATGGTTGCCGGAGAAACTGCCGGCCCACAGCACGCCGAACAGCGCCAGCGCCGCGAGGGCACCAAGATAGACAGCACGCTGGCCCCAATGGATGCGTCGACGTTCGCGCTGGTCGAGGCCAGCCAGGTCGTACTCGGGGAAGATCACCCGGCTGAACAACTGCAGGATGAAACGCGAGCGCCCCTGTGGCGCGGCTCGCCCGGGCTGGCCGGGATGGTAACCATTGTCGCTGTCCACCTGCGGCGCCTGGTGCGGCGCGCTGGTCAGGTAGAAGCCGCGCAACTGGCTGGCGCGCTGGTAGCGGTTGCCGGTGAAGGCGGCGTCGACGAACAGGCACAGCTGGTCGCCGATGCGCCCCAGCTGGTGCGGGAAGTCGAGGATCCGCGCCCGGCGCAGGGTGTTGCGCTCGTGGTGCATGCGCTGGGTAACCTGGTCACCCAGGCGTTGCAGCAGGCCCTGGAATTCCTTGGCCAGCAGCTCGGTGTCGGCGCCGTTCTGGCCCTTGCCGAAGGTGATGCCGAACACCTGTTCGTTCTCTTCGCGCGACTGCTGGTCGAAGAAGGCGTCGAAGCCTTGCAGGCGGTCGGTCTTGCTCAGCACCAGGTATACCGGCACCTCGACGTGCAGGCGCTGGCGCAGCTCCTGCAGGCGCGAACGGACTTTCTGCGCCAGGTCGTTGACCGCGGCCTCGCCGCCGAGCAGCGTGTCCAGCGGCACGGTGACCACCACGCCATTGAGCGGGCGGTTGCGCCGGCGCAGGCGCAGCTGGTCGAGCATCACCCGCCAGGCGCTGCCGTCGATCTCGCTGTCGGACTGGTTGAGGAAGCGCCCGGCGGTATCCACCAGCACCGCTTGCTCGGCGAAGTAGAAGTCGCAGAAATCGCCATTGGACGGATCACGGGCGAGCTTGCGCTCCAGCGCGTTGATCGGGAACTCCAGGCCCGAATGATCGATCAGGCTGGTCTTGCCCGCGCCCTGCGGGCCGAGCACCAGGTACCAGGGCAAGTCACGGCGCCAGCGTTCGCTGCGGCCACCGTAGAGGCTCGAATGCTTGAGGGTCGACAAGGCATGCTTGAAGCGGGCCTTGATCTCCTTGCCCTCCTCTTCCTTGCGCTCTTCACGCTCCAGGCGCTCACGGCCGTCCTCGCTCTCAAGCTCGGCTTGCTTGCGGTTGTTGGCGCGCCAGCTGGCGAACACCATCCACAGGCCCCACAGCAGGAACAGCACGCTGATGGTCAGCAAGCGCGCCGCGGCGTCTTCCCAGAATTTGTTGTCGGCCACCGCCAACAGTGGCCCGGCGAACCACACCAGCAAGGCCAGGGCCAGCACCAGCAGCAGGCTCCAGACCCAGGTCTTGGCGAGGAAGGCGCCTACTTTCTTGAAAAAATTCTTCATCACAGGTCCTTGTGTCACGGCCGCGGTTGGGCCGCAGGCTGCTCAAGCGTCTGGAAGGGTTGCAGGACGGTCGCGCGCTGTTCCCCCAGCACCCAGGCGAAACCGGAATACATCACCACCAGGCACACCAGGGTGAACAGCGCCACGCTCCACCACGGCACGATGCGCACCGGGCTGTTGCGCAACTGGTCCAGGCCTTCCCAGCGCGGCGACAGCTCGCGCGGCACATCGCCACGCAGCTGTCGGATCTGCCGGAACAGCGCGTCGCGAATCCCCTCCAGCTCGGACATGCCGCGGTCGATGACCCGGTACTTGCCCTCGAAACCCAGCGACAGGCACAGGTACATCAGTTCGAGCATCGGCAGGTGCTTGACCGGGTTCTTCGACATGCGGTCGAGCAGCGAGAAGAACTTCTCGCCGCCGAAGGTCTCGTTGTGGAAGGCGCTGAGCAGGCTCATCTGCGACCACTGGCTCTCGTTGCCCCAGGGGGTGGTGACCACCGCCTCGTCGACCACGGTGCACAGCAGGTAGCGGGCCACGGTGACCTGGCCGTTCTCCACGCCCTCGTAGTGGATGCGCGCCTCGAAGGCGCGCACGCAAGCGCTCAGGCGCTCCTTGAGGTTGTTCAGGTCTTCGGCGGTGTCGCTGTGCTTGAGCCGCACCACTTCCGAGAGCAGTTCGCCGGCGGCGGCCACCAGTGGGTTGAGGCCGACGCTGAAGCTGCCGCTGGAGGGCAGGCGCGCCGAATAGACCACGCGCTGCTCCAGCGGCTCGGCCCGCGCCGAACCGCCCAGGGCGGTGAGCGCCTGCCCTTCGGGAGCCGAGCCATCCTGGTTGAACAGGACGGTCTTGTCGTCCTGGGGGGTATCCATGTCCATGCTCATGCTCAGTTCCTGATGGCCCAGAATTTCAGTTCGAGATCGGAGAACTCACTGGTGACGTGGAAGGCGAAGCCACCGGAGCCATCCATCTTGGCGCGGTCGGCGGCATCGAGTTCGACGATGAAGTAGGTCTTGTTGGCGTGGAACGGGATCTGCCGCGGCGCCACTGGCAACGGTTTGACCTTGAGCCCGGGCAGGTGCAGGTTGACCAGCTGGCGAATGCGCTCCACCGGGCCGACCTTCAGGTGCGACGGCAGGCGCTGGCGCAGCTCCTCGGACTCGCAGTTGGCGCTGGCCGCCAGCACGAACGAGGCGGTGGTGAGCAAGCCCGGGTCGTGCAGCGGCGAAACCAGGATGCCGTACTGGCGCTGCTGCAGTTCCAGCTCGATGGCGTGCTGCTCGAGCACCATCGACAGCACCTGGCGGATCGACTCCATCAATTTGCGGAAGCTCGCGCCCTGGTCGCTGTGCTGGTAGCGGGCGTCCAGGCGCGGGCGCTTGGTGTCGCTGGAGAAGGTCGACAGGTCACCCAGCATGATCAGGAAGGTGCGGTACAGCTCTTCGGGGTGCACCTGCTCCAGGCTCAGGTAGTGGCGCAGCAGCAGTTCGGTACGGTTGATCAGCTGCAGCATCATGAAGTCGCCAACCTCGGCGCCACCGACCTTGCCGTTGGAGCGGATACGCTCGGCCAGGGTGTCGCCGCGCAGCGCCAGCATGCTGATGACTTCCTTCAGGCACGACAGCAGGTACACCGAGGAGTGGGTGCGAATGAAGGTCGGCACGAAGTCCGGGTCGAGGCTGATCACGCCGTCGGGCGAGGTGTCGAGGATCTCGCAGACCTTGAGCTTCACATAGGCCTGGTCGGTCTGCTGCTCGCCCAGCAGCAGGCGGAAGTCAGGGCGCGCGCAGTTGATCTGGCTGCTGTTGTCGTCGCCGGCGTTGGAGTCGGCCACCTCCACCTCGTAGGTGGTGTAGCGGGTCAGCACGTCGGACTGCTCGGGGCGGCGCGCCTCGATGTGGTTGCCGGTGACCAGCGGCAGGGCCATGAAGATCGGCGTGGCGCCGGTGTTCGGCGGCACGTCCAGGGCCAGCGGCTCGCTGCTGCCGTCGAGCTCGAACAGGCTGCCGTCGGGCAGGATGCCGGCGGCGCGGCTGATCACCAGCTTGCCCATGTTGAGGAACTGCAGGTCGATTTCCAGGTTGATGAAGCCCCAGGTATAGGTGCCCAGCAGCTGGGTGCGGGTCTTCATCTGGCTGTCGTAGTAACGGTCGTTGTGCTGGAAATGCTGAGGACGCAGCAGCATCCCTTCCTGCCAGACTACCTTGTGCACATTCATGGGCGCTCACCCGCTTGTGCCACTGCCGGCACGCCATTGTGGATACCGGCCTGGTCCAGGTAGAAATTGGCGGTCACGCGCTCGCCGGCGCGGATCGCCTGCACCCGGCGCCACTGCGCCTGGTCGAGGTCGCGGTAGGCGGCCATGATGCCGACGAAGCGGCTGTCGGGGTCGATGCTGAGCTTGAGGGTCAGGGTCTCGCCCGGACGCAGCTCATGCTCCTCGCTGGCCACCATGTCGGGCGACAAGGCTTCTTTCGGGCGCTGGTAGAGGCTGAAAAAATCGGTGGTCTCGAACGCCACCGGGTGCTTGAGCTCGAACAGGCGCACCACCACCGGCGACGGCCGGCCATTGATGTCCAGGTTGAGCTGGTCGGTGGCGGTCAGCGTGAGGTCGAGCTTGGTCATGTGCGAGTACGGCGACAGGGCGCTGCAGCCGGCCAGCCAGGACAAGGTGGCCAGGGCCCACGTCGCCCTGAGCATCGTGCGGGTGATGCGAGTCATGGAAATCATCCTTGCGGGTCGTGATGAAGGGAAGCGATCAGGCGCACCTGCTCTTCGTAGGTTCGGGCGAAGTCCTTGGCCAGCAGGCGCTCGCTCCAGTCTTCGTTGCCCATCAGGGCCTGGTGGTAGCGCACGTAGGATTTCCAGCGGCTACCGAACAGACCTCTGCGGCCCTGACGCTCGAACTGCAATACCAGCTGTTCCGGGGCGAAGTGCTCCAGGGTGCTGCGCAGCGCGTGGCGGCTGGCGCCGAGCATGGCCACTTGGTGCGCCTGCAGGTCGCGGAAGGCTTGCGACACCGCCTGCTCGGCGGACATCTGCCCGCCACGGCGCGGCTTGAGCAGCTCGCCCAGCACCTGGTCGGCCTCCAACGGCGCCTTGATCGGGTTACGGCTGGCACCTTGCGGGGTGGTCAGCGACAGGCGCAGTTCGTTCTTCAGCTCGCTGCGGGTACGCAGGCTCTGCTGCAAACCGCCGATGCTGTGCCGCAGCAGCCCGGCGGCCTGTACCGCCAGGTCTTCGCGGGCCTGCTCGTCGAGGTTGTCCATGTCCACCCCAAGGGCGGCGCCGAAGCGCTTCCAGAAGGCGTCGTCGCGGCGCTCGCGCGGGGCCGGCGCAGGCGCGGGCTCGGGCGCGACGGCTGGCACCAGGGTCGGCACGATCAGGCTCTCGCGGTCGATTTGCGCGTAGTCGGCACGCTGGCGGGCCGGTGGCTCGGGCATGGCCATGGCCGCCAGTTCGTCCATCGGATGCAGGCGGGACTCTTCCTGGTCCAGCGCGGTGATCGGGTCAAGTTCGAGGAAGGCGTCGTCGGGGATGATGTTGCCGCCCGGCATGCCCAGGCTGACATCCATGCCCGGCTCGCTGTCGATCAGCCGCGCGCGCACTTCGATGTCGCCCAGGCGGTACACCGCGCCCTGCTCGATGCGGTACGGCTCGCCCTTGCGCAGCTGGGCGCCGCTGCTGGCCAGGCGCACGCCGTTGCTGCTGATGTCGGTCAGGAAGAACCCGCCGTTCTCGTAGGTGATCTGGGCGTGATGGCTGGACAGGTGACGCTTGTCATCCTCGATGCTCCAGTGACAGTCCTTGGCCCGGCCGATCTCGCCGCCGGCACGGCCGAAGGTCTTGGTCGGCGAGTCGGTGCGGCCGTGCTGGCGTTTGTCGAGCAGTTCGAAAACCAGTTCCATGGTCAGGGCTCCTTGTGCTCAGTTGCCACGATTGAGGGCCTGGGGGTCACCCAGGGGGCGGTAGCTGTCGTCGTCGAACTTGTAGTTGCCACCGCAACCAGCCAGGGCGAACGCGGTAACCAGGGCCAGCAACGTGACCCGCCAGTGACGGTGAAACATCGGAACGACTCCATGTACGGATGAGGCATGCGCCGCCACGGGCGCGCCTGGGTGGGAATAGGTAGGTGTCGGGGTCATGCCGGTCAGCCCTCGCAATCGCCGATCTGGATGTTCAGGCGCCCCAGCCGGTACAGCAGGGTGCGCCGCGGCAGGCCGAGCTCGCGGGCTGCCAGGGTCTGGTTGCCGTCGTGCTTGCGCAGGCAGTCGAGCAGCAGGCGGCGCTCGACCTTTTCCAGGCGCTCGCGCAGGTTCAGCTCGCTGTCTTCCAGCGGCGGCTCGGCCAGGTTCAAGGCGAAGTGGCCGACCTCCAGCTCATCGCCTTCGCACAGCAGCACTGCGCGCTCCACCAGGCCCTTGAGTTCGCGCACGTTGCCGGGGAAGGCATAGCCATCAAGGTGATCCAGGGCGGCCTGGGACCAACCTACCGGGCTGCGCTGGAGGAAGTCGCAGGCCTTGTCGCAGAAGTGCCGGGCCAGGGTGATGACATCGCCGTTGCGTTGGCGCAGCGGCGGCAGCTCGATGGGGAACTGCGCCAGACGGTAGTACAGGTCTTCGCGGAACAGGCCGTCGCTGACCATCTGCGCCAGGTCACGGTGAGTCGCGGCGATGATGCGCACGTCGATCTTGTGGGTGACGTTGGAGCCCAGCGGGCGGATCTCGCCTTCCTGCAGCACACGCAGCAGCTTGGCCTGCAAGGCCAGGGGCATGTCGCCGATTTCGTCGAGCAACAGAGTGCCGCCGTCGGCGGCGTCGAACAGCCCCGGGCGGTCGCGCTCGGCACCAGTGAAGGCGCCCTTGCGATAACCGAACAGCTCGCTTTCCAGCAAGCTCTCGGGGAAGGCCGCGCAGTTCTGCACCACGAATGCGCCCGAGCGACGCGGGCCATAGTCGTGGATGGCGCGGGCCACCAGCTCCTTGCCGGTGCCGGTCTCGCCGCGCAGCAACACGGTGTAGGGGCTGTGCAGGACCTTGCTGATCATCTGGCAGGTCTGGCGCATGGCCTGGCTCTGGCCGATCAGTCCGTAGCTGCTGGCGGCGATCGGCGCGGTGCTGGTTGCCTGGGGTTGTGGCCCGGGCTGGCGCAGGCGGCGCAACAGCTGCAATTGGCCCATGGCGAAACCACCCAGGCGGCCGAGTGAGTCGGCGAAGCCTTCCAACGCGCCGCGCTCGCGGTTCACGCACAGCAACACCCCGGCGACGCGCTGCTGCGCGGTCACCAATGGCACTGCCAGCAGCGCCTGCCAGGGTGTGTTCTGGCAAGGCAGGAAGCTGGTGTCAAACAGGCTGGCGGACAGTTCGGCGATGTTCACTACACGGTTCTGGCACAGGGCGAACTGCAACAGCTGCTCGCCGTTGTAGTCGGCCGGCAGGCTGGAACAGTCACGCGCCAGCAGCTTGCCGTCGAGCCAGGCGGCTTCGAGCCCGAGCCGGGTATGGGTCGGGTCGAGCAGGTACACCTGCACCAGCGGGCAGCCACTGAGCCCGGCCACGGCCTGCACCAGCGCCTGCAACAGGCACTGGTCGTCCGCCGCCCGGGCCAGGTCGGTGAAGGTGCCCAGCAGCGTCTCGGCATAGGCCAGCGGGTGCGGCACGTGCGCGAACATCACACCCACCTCAGGCAAACTCGCAGATCACGCCGGCATCCGCGTCGAGGGTGGCGTGCACGCGGCTGATCGCCTCGCCGCTGGCCATGGCATCGAGCAGGCGGTCGGCCACCTTGGGCAGCACGTGGGTGTCGATCAGGTGATCGATCAGGCGCGCACCGCTTTCGCTCTGGCTGCAACGCTCGGCCAGGTGGTCGACCAGTGCCTGGCAGTGGCTGAACGCCAGTTGCCGGCGCTGCAGGCGCTCGCCCAGGCGGCCCAGCTTGATCTCGATCAGCTCGCGCAGCACCGGGCCACCCACCGGGTAATACGGCACCACGCGCATGCGCGCCAACAGGGCCGGCTTGAAGTGGCGGCTGAGCACCGGGCGGATATGCTGCTCGAGCAGCTCGGCGTCCGGGCGCTCACCGTTCTCGCACAGGGCGCTGATCTGGTCGCTGGCCAGGTTCGAGGTCATCAGGATCAGGGTGTTGCGGAAGTCGATCTGGCGCCCTTCGCCGTCGTTGGCCACGCCCTTGTCGAAGATCTGGTAGAACAGGTTGAGCACGTCCGGGTCGGCCTTCTCCACCTCGTCCAGCAGCACCACCGAGTACGGTTTCTGGCGCACCGCCTCGGTGAGCATGCCGCCCTCGCCGTAACCGACATAGCCGGGCGGCGCGCCGATCAGGCGCGAGACGGTGTGCTTCTCCTGGAACTCGGACATGTTGATGGTGGTGATAAAGCGGTCGCCGCCGTACAGCAGGTCGGCCAGCGCCAGCGCGGTCTCGGTCTTGCCGACGCCGCTGGGGCCGACCAGCAGGAACACGCCCACCGGCGCGTCGGGTTTGTTCAGGCCTGCGGCGGTGGCGCGCATGGCGCGGTTGAGCGCGTGCACGGCCTGCTCCTGGCCACGGATACGCGCGCGCAGGTCGTCGGCGAAGCTGATCACCTTGGCGTTGTGCTCGCGGGCCAGCTGGCTCAGAGGCACGCCGGTCCAGGCGCTGATCACTTCGGCCACCAGGCGCGGGCACACCTCGGCGCTGACCAGGCGTTCCTCGGCCTGGGCGTCGAGCAGGGCTTGATGCGTCTTGGCCAGGCGCTGCTGGAGCTGTTCGCGGCTTTCACCGACAACGGCTTCCTCGCCCTCCTCGCCTTCGCTTGGCACTGGCGCTTCGACAGGGGCGTTGGCGACCTGCTGGCGCAGCTCCAGCACCTGCTCGGCCAGCTCGCGCTGACGGGCCCAGCGGGCGTCCAGCTCGATCTCTTGCTCATGGGCTTCGGCCAGGCGCTGCTCCAGGCGCTCGAAGGCTTCCTGGTCGATCTCAAGCCCCGCCTCGGCATCGCGGCGCAAGGCGTTGCGCTGGCGCTCGCCCTCGGCCAGCTCGGCGCGCAGGCGCTCGAGGCTGTCCGGTGCAGCAGCCAGGCTGATGCGCACACGGGCGCAAGCGGTGTCGAGTACATCGACGGCCTTGTCGGGCAGCTGGCGACCGGTCAGGTAGCGCGCCGACAGTTCGGCTGCGGCAACCACGGCGTCATCGCGCAGGTAGATACCATGGCTTTTTTCGTACAGCTGGGCCAGGCCACGCAGGATGGTCACCGCCTCGCCCACGGTCGGCTCGTGCAGTTGCACCGGCTGAAAGCGACGGGCCAGGGCCGGGTCCTTCTCGAAGTACTTCTTGTACTCGGCCCAGGTGGTGGCGGCGATGGTGCGCAGCTCGCCACGTGCCAGCGCCGGCTTGAGCAGGTTGGCGGCGTCGGAGCCACCGGCGTTGCCGCCTGCGCCGATCAGCGTGTGAGCTTCGTCGATGAACAGGATCACCGGGCGCGGCGCGGCCTTGACCTCGTCGATCACGCCTTTCAGGCGACGTTCGAACTCGCCCTTGACGCTGGCCCCGGCCTGCAGCAGGCCCATGTCCAGCGCCAGCAGGTCGACACCTTGCAGCGCCGGTGGCACTTCACCGGCGACGATGCGCGCGGCCAGGCCTTCGACCACCGCAGTCTTGCCCACGCCGGCCTCGCCGACCACGATCGGGTTGTTCTTGCGGCGGCGGGCGAGGATATCGATCATCTGGCGGATCGACGCGTCGCGGCACAGCACCGGGTCAAGCTTGCCGTCACGGGCCTGCTGGGTGAGGTTGTGGGTGAAGCGCTGCAGCATCGATTCGCCCTGGGGGGCGCCAGCGGCCTTCGGCGCGGCCGGCTGCTGCGACAGTGCATAACCCTTGAGGCGCTCGATATCCAGGCCCGACAGCAGCTTGTGGTAGCGGCTACCGGCATAGCGCAGCGGGTTGCGCAGCAAACCAAGGATCAACGCGGCCTGGTCGACCTGGCTCTGCCCCAGTTCGAGGTTCGAGACCAGCAACGCATCCTGCAGCCACTGCACCAGCTCCGGCGCAAACACCGGGTTGCGAGTGGCGCTGTGCTCGACATTCGGCTGCAGCGCGGCGCTGAACTCGCCGACGTCGACTGCCGCGTCCTGCAGGGCTCGCTGCAGCAGGCTGTCGCTGCGCTCAAGCAGCCCCAGCAGCAGGTCCTCCACCAGGATCTTGCTGCCGCCGCGGGCCACACAGCGCTCGGCGGAGCGCTCCAGGTCGCGGCGGCTGTCGGCGTCCAGGGCCTGGACGAGTTGTTGCAGGTCTACGTTGATCATGGCCATTGGTCCTTAATGAATTTTGCTTCCCAGGGTCACCACGCCATCGGCGCGCTCGCGACCCAGCCAACTGGTCCAGCCCAGGTGGCAGACGTTCTGTTCGCCGATGCGCAGCTCGCGGATCTCTTCGCGGCGCAGCTCCAGGCGGATGTCGTAGTCCAGCGGGTCGCGCAGGGTGAAGCGCGTCAGCGCGCACAGCGGCTGGTAACCAAAGCCGATCGGCAGGAACTCGTGAAAGCGCTGCCAGTCCAGCTGGGTGATATGGATGCGGAACTTGCCGCTGCGGTCGCGCACGCGCTCGCCCAGCACGGCGTCTTCGCCCAGCAGGCTGTTGGCCAGGCCCAGGCGGTTGCACTGCTCTTCGAGGATGTCCACGCGCCGCTCCAGGCACTGCTCGATCACCAGGTCGGCGTGCTTGAAGTAGTAACGCAGCACCGCCTCGATCAGCGCCGCCGAGTGGGCGCGCAGGCTGAGCACGCCGAGGTACGGCAGCAGGCGTTTCCAGTTCAGCTCCTTGGCCCGGCGGATCTCCTCGCCCCCCAGCCCGATCAGGGCGAACAGGTGCGACGAGAAACCGTCCAGCGCGCCGCTCTCGAAGCTGGCGCGGTAGCGGTACTTGCGCCAGATCGGCAGCAGCAAGCGCTGCAGGCGGTGGTGGAACAGGTCGAGGAACGTCCGCGTCGGGTTGCCGTCCTCGTTGTCGCCCAGCGCCTGCTCGCCATAGAACGCCGGCAGCGGCGAGCTGGAGCCAACCAGGCCGATCAGGTTGAAGCGCATACGCGCGCGCAGTTGGCCGTGCTCGTGGAAGAACTCGATGCGGTCGACATCGCTGCCGGGGAAACCCAGGCTGGGGTTGGCCTGGAACTCCACCAGGTCGTAGAGCTCCTCGTCCTCCAGGTACGGGTAGGCCTCGCGCAACTGCTCCATCACCAGCAGCACCGCCTGGAACAGCGAGTACTCGCGGATGCTCCGGCTCAGCCGGCTTACAGCAGCGGTTGCAGGCCCATGCGTGGTGTCCATTGGTACACCTCCCCTTGTGTGCTTTTCACCCGCAACTCGTGGTACGAGTTGAGGCTGGCGTAGAGCGCGAAGAATTCATTGAGCACCGAGGCGAAGACGAACAGGTCGCCCTCGCCGATGTAGCCTTCCGGGTCGATGGTCAGCTCAGTGCGCAGGCCGCGCAGCGGCAGGCCACGGTGCAGGCGGTCGACATGCTGGTGGCGGATCGACTTGAGCCCGCCGAGCAGGCGCCGGCTGACTTTCTCGGCGTGCTGGTCGTAGTAGCGCGGCAGGTCGTAGGTCTCGAGGATCACCTTGAGCGCGTCGACGTCGGCCAGCGACAGGTAGTTCAGCGACATGTTGCTGATCAGCTTCCACAGGAAGTCGCGGTTCAGCGGCGGCGCGTAGCTGGCGGTGACCGGCGTGATGTTGCGGAAGGTCAGGAACTCGGGGGTCTCCTCGCTGAGCATGCAGATGTCGCCGAGCTTGAGACGGCGCGGCAGGTTCTGGTTGGTGCAGGTCAGCTCGATCGACAGCGTCTCGTGGGACTCGGCCTGGTGCACGCCGAAGCTCAGGTAGGTATCCAGGCCGTCGTGCAGCAGCGAGGAGCGCTGGCGGATGCTGTAGTGCGGGCGGTTCTGCGGCACGTCGAAGCTGGCGTCGTGCTCGAACGATTCGAACGGCACGTAGTTCTGGTAGCCCAGGCCACCCGGGCTCCAGCCGGTCACGCTATCGACCGAGAACACCCCGCAATGCTCCAGGTCGAGCTCGGCCGGCAGCAGCAGGTATTCGTCCTGCTTGCCATCCAGGCGGATGGGCAGGGCGTCGTGCTTGAACAGGTTGGCGATGGGCGTGCAATACAGCTTGACGTTGTCCAGGGTCGGGCGCAGGCGCTGGGCCTCGCCACGGCGGATATCGAAGCGCAGTTCGACGCCATGCACCTGCTTGAGGGTTTCCTCCGGCAGGCTCTGCAGCACCTCCAGGCCGGTCACGTCGACGAACAGGAATTTGTCCTGGAAGGCGAAGTACTCCTGCAGGAAACGGTAGCCACGGAAGGTATTCAGCGGGTATGGGATCAGCGCCTCTTCCTCGGCGAAGCCCACCGGATGCACCTTGGCCGCCGGCGCGCGCAGCAGCAGCGGCTCGCCCTTGGCGTTGAGCATTGGCTTGCCGTGGCTGTCCAGCGGCATCAGCTCGATACCGGCCAGGCTGCGCAGCAGGCTCAGGTAGAGCATCTGGCTGATGTAGCGCTCGCCGGCCAGGTGCAGGCGCAGCTTGCTGAGTTTCACATCGCCAAGATTGCCGTCGCAGTTCATGTCCAGGCGCAAGCTCAGCAGCGCGCCCTGGCCGTTGAGCGAGTAATTCAGCGCGCTCAGGCGCAGTGGCAGCACCTCGGTCGGGTAGCAGGTGCGAAAGCGGCAGCTGACACCGTCGATCGGCTTGCCTTCCACCGGCGTGTCGCGCTCGACCCGCAGGGCCGGGCCCGCCTGGCGCAGGGGGTCGAACTGCAAGATGCTGAACGCCGGCAGCGGGCGCATGTAGTTCGGCCACAACAGGTGCATCAGCGAGTGGGTGAGTTCAGGCAGCTCGTCGTCGAGCTTCTGCCGCAGGCGGCCGGTGAGGAAGGCGAAGCCCTCGAGCAGGCGCTCGACGTCCGGGTCGCGCCCGGCCTGGCCGAGGAACGGCGCCAGCGCCGGGCTGCGTTCGGCAAAGCGCCGCCCCAGCTGGCGCAGCGCCGTCAGCTCGCTTTGGTAGTAATAGTTGAAGGACATCCGTCGTTCCGCCTGAATTCAGATCTCGAGTACCGCCAGTGGCGCAGGGTTCGTGAAATCCAGGGCTATGAGAGGCGCGACATCGTTAGTCTCCTTGACTGACACTGACTTGCCCGCTGCCATCCAGGCGCGCGGCAAAACTGACAGAGCGCTTGATGCCGTCCACCTCAAGCTGGCCTTCGATACTGAAAGCCAGCTTGAGCTGATCGTGATCACGCGGTCGGGAAATCACCCGGACATCGGACAGGCGCGGCTCGTAGGCCTCGATGAAATGCTCGATGGCCCGACGGGCCTGGCTGAGCGCATCGTGCAGGCTCAAACGCATGTCGTTGAGGTCCGGCAGCCCGTAGTCGGCGAGCGTCTGCACGCTGCCGGCCCGGGTGCTGAGCATCTTCGCCAGATGAGCGGCCACGGAAGCCATGGCGGCGTCTTCACGCCGCCAGTTGGCACGCTGGTCGGACTCGCCGCTCAGGCGTTCGAACAGGCTTCCGTAGCCATTCATCATCGACGCTTACTCCTTGTCCAGCTTGCCGACCAGCGACAGGGTGAAGTCGGCGCCCATGTACTTGAAGTGCGGACGCACGTTCAGGCTGACGCGGTACCAGCCCGGCTCACCTTCCACGTCGCTGACGATCACCTGGGCGGCGCGCAGCGGACGACGGCCGCGTACTTCGGCGCTCGGGTTCTCCTGGTCGGCCACGTACTGGCGGATCCACTTGTTCAGTTCCAGCTCCAGGTCGGTACGTTCCTTCCAGGAGCCCAGCTGCTCGCGCTGCAGGACCTTGATGTAGTGGGCCAGGCGGTTGACGATCATCATGTACGGCAGCTGGGTGCCCAGCTTGTAGTTCAGCTCGGCAGTCTTGCCTTCCGCGCTGATACCGAAGAACTTCGGTTTCTGCGCCGAGTTGGCCGAGAAGAACGCCGCGTTGTCGCTGCCCTTGCGCATGGTCAGGGCGATGAAGCCCTCTTCGGCCAGCTCGTACTCGCGACGGTCGGAGACCAGCACTTCGGTCGGGATCTTGGTCTCGATCTCGCCCATGCTCTCGAAGTGGTGCAGCGGCAGGTCTTCCACCGCGCCACCGCTCTGCGGGCCGATGATGTTCGGGCACCAGCGGAACTTGGCGAAGCTGTCGGTGAGCTTGGTACCGAAGGCGTACGCGGTGTTGCCCCACAGGTAGTGCTCGTGGCTGTTGGCCACGGTCTCCTTGTAGACGAACGACTTGACCGGGTTCTCTTCCGGGTCGTACGGGTTGCGCAGCAGGAAGCGCGGCACGGTCAGGCCGATGTAGCGCGCGTCCTCGGACTCACGGAAGCTCTGCCACTTGGTGAACTGCGGGCCTTCGAAGTGATCCTTCAGGTCCTTCAGGTCCGGCAGGCCGGTGAAGCTTTCCAGGCCGAAGAATTTCGGGCCGGCGGCGGCGATGAACGGCGCGTGGGACATGCAGGAGACGCTGGAGACGTACTGCATCAGCTTGACGTCCGGCGAGCTCGGCGACAGGTAGTAGTTGGCGATGACCGCGCCCACCGGCTGGCCACCGAACTGGCCGTACTCGGCGGTGTAGATGTGCTTGTACAGGCCAGCCTGCATCACTTCCGGCGAGTCTTCGAAGTCGTCCAGCAGGTCCTGCTTGGAGACGTTGAGGATCTCGATCTTGATGTTTTCACGGAAGTTGGTGCGGTCGACCAGCAGCTGCAGCCCGCGCCAGGCCGATTCCATGGCCTGGAAGTCCGGGTGGTGGAGGATCTCGTCCATCTGGCGGCTGAGCTTGGCATCGATCTCGGCGATCATGCGGTCGACCAGCGCCTTCTTGACCGGCTCACCGTCGTTCTGCGGCTTGAGCAGTTCTTCGATGAAGGCCGACACGCCACGCTTGGCGATGTCATAGGCTTCATCGTCCGGGGTCAGGCGGGTTTCGGCGATGATGCTGTCGAGAATGCTGAATTCGCTGTTCTCGGCGCTCTGTTGTTGTGCGGCGGTGCTCATGGCAATTAGCTTCCTTGACTAGGGGGATCAGGCGTCAGGCGTGGCGTTCAGGCCCAGCTCACCGAGCACGCGCTCGCGGGACTCACCGTCGGCCAGCACGCCTTCGATGGCCTTGCGGAACGCCGGGGCGTTGCCCAACGGGCCTTTCAGGGCGACCAGGGCTTCACGCAGCTCCATCAGCTTCTTCAGCTCAGGCACTTGCTCGACCAGGCTGGCCGGGTTGAAGTCCTTCATGGTGTTGACGCGCAGGCTGACCGCCAGCTCGTCGCCTTCGGCACCTTCCTGCAGGCGGTTGGGCACGGCCAGGGTCATGCTCAGTTCCTGCTTGGCCAGCACCTCGTCGAAGTTCATCTTGTCGATGCTGATCGGCTTGCGGTCTTCGATCTTGCGATCGTCGGCACGCAGGGTGTAGTCACCGATCGCCAGTAGTTTCAACGGCAGTTCGATCTCTTCCTGAGCCCCACCGGTGGCGGGTTTGAACGTGACGTTGATGCGTTCCTTGGGGGCTACCGAGCCTTCTTTGGCCATTGGTTTTCTCCTTGAGGGTTATGGCCCTTGGGCCTATTCGAGTACGACTTCGAGATCGAGATGGCACAGTCTGCGGTAGATCTCGTCCTTGCGTTCGCGCACCACATGGTTCTGCGGCAGCAGCTCGCAACAGGTATGCAGCAGGTGCAGCACCTGCAGCGACAGGTCGGGTTCCCAGGCATCCACGCCGGACTGGCGCAACTGCTCGTCCAGGGCTTCCAGCTGGGTCTTGGCCAGTTCGTATTTCTTGGCCGTGTAGCAGAGGCGCGCCTGGCTCAACTGCCAGAAAAAGCGCTCGCGCCCGCCGTGGGCGCCCTGCATCTGCTGTTTGAGGTGTTGCACCGCGCTCTTGAGGCCATCCTTGCGCAGGATCGGCTGCACCGCCTCCAGGGCTTCCTCCCAGGGCGCCTGGCGCACACCGGGCTCGGTGACCGGCTGGGCCACCTCGGCCTGCAGGTGGGGGGTGACCTGGGCGGCAATCCAGGCGCGGGTCTCGGGGTCGGCGAAGGGGGTACCGTCATGGAACTTCAGCTCGATCACGCTGGGCAGGCGTTGCAACAGCGAGGCGAAGTTCATCTCCACCTCGCGCATGCCGGCCTCGACGTTCAAGGCCTGGCAGCACTCCCACACCAGGCGCTGGCCGTCGAACCAGAACGGCGCCTTGGCCACGCTGTTCTCCAGCTCCACCAGCAGGTCGGCATAATTGCCCTGCTCGAAACGCTCCCTGTAGCTCTTGAGCTTGTCGGCGGGCAGGCCACGCAGTGCGGTGACATTTTCGGCGTTGCGCTCGGGCATCGCCTCGATGGGCAGCCACAGCAACGTGCGGTTCAGACGCAGGGCGCGCAGGTCAGTGGCTTTCTGACGCTGCCACCACACGCACAACTGCCGGCCCTGCTCTTGCTGGGCACGCAGGGCTTTATTCGCATCCTTTTCGTTCTCCACCGGCTCGCCCGGGGTGAACAGCTGGGTGGCCGCCTGCTTGACCTGGGCGACGATGGCGCCGACCGCGCCAGGCTGCGGCTCGTTGTCGGCCGAACGCTGGACCTGCCCCTTGAGTGCACGGCAGATTGGCAGCAGCAGGGGCGCATCATCGCCCAAACGGGCGGACAACGCCGCCTCCAGGCCACCCAGTTGCTCGACCATCTGCTGGAACAGCGGCAACTGTTCCTTGATCGCGATGTCGGCACCCAGCGCCTGCTCGAGGCGCGGCACCAGCCAACCGATGGCGGCGGAACGGGTACGGGGTTTGGCGGGGTGGACGTCGTCCCAATGGTGCTCGCACAGCTCGCGCAGCAGGCTGATGCCCGCCAGCAGCCCGGCGTAGGATTCGCGCTGGAACAGGGCCCAGGTCAGCCAGGAGGCCACGCGCAGGTCCTTGGACTGGTCGCGCAGCAGCGCTTCACTGTTCTCGAGGATCTTCAGCCAGTCCACCTGGCCGCTGGCATGGATCGACTGCGCCCGGGTCAACTCGCCTTCGAGGGCTTCGAACTCGGTAGAGAAGCGCACGTCGTCACCACCGAAGGAGCCCGGCGAGACGGCATTCTTGCCGAGTTCCAGATAGCGCGCAGCCAATTTAGAAGAGTAAGACATCCATATCTCGCATTTAGAACTCGCACATCGATTCCGGAACCTGAGTTCCAGAACTTTGCTGTCGGGAAGTTCTATCGATTCAGTTCACAATCCAGTGAACAGGTGGTCAAGCGGATGAATAGCCTAATGCCATCAATGCGACATTGCAACCACTCAAAAGGATAGGCAAAAGCAGAACGAAAACACCATCTCAGGGTTTCCCTGATGCCGACTAATATTATCCCTGAGGCAGCTGCAAAAGTTATTGACGAAACTCAATCAGGTATCGTGGATAACTCCTTGAAAAATTTAACAGTAATTAAAAAAAATCGCCGCGCTTTCTCGCTACGATTTTTTTGAAAAGCGTGTCGGAAAAGTTACGATCAGAACGAAAGCTCACTGTTAAACCCGACGAGATGCCTAAACTATGGCATAGTGCCATCAAGTTGTTTTCAAGTGCGCTGCAGTCTCGAACTGAGTACCGCGCTGGCATACTCGGCAAATCAGTGCTCCAACAAAAAGCCCCCGAAACTTTCGTCCCGGGGGCTCGCAACCAACGGTCACACTTCAGGCTTAGAACGGAATATCGTCGTCGAAGCTGTCGAAGTCAGCGGCTGGCTGCGGGGCAGGCTGCTGCGGTGCTGGACGCTGAGGGGCCTGCTGCGGGCGTGGAGCCTGCTGGCGTGGCGCCTGGTTGTACTGCTGCTGGCCGCCCTGGTTGTAATTGCCGCCACCCTGGTTGTATGGGTCGCCACCTTGCTGCTGGTTCTGCGGACGACCGCCGAGCAGCTGCATGGTGCCCTGCATGTCGACGATGATCTCGGTGGTGTAGCGCTTGATGCCGTCCTTTTCCCACTCGCGGGTCTGCAGCTTGCCTTCGATGTACACCTGCGAACCCTTGCGCAGGTACTCGCCGGCAATTTCGGCGACCTTGCCGAACAGCGACACGCGGTGCCATTCAGTACGCTCGACCTTCTGCCCGGACTGCTTGTCGGTCCACTGCTCGCTGGTGGCCAGGCTCAGGTTGGTCACGGCGTTACCGTTGGGCAGGTAGCGGACTTCGGGATCCTGACCGCAGGTACCGACCAGAATGACTTTGTTAACCCCACGGGCCATAACGTTCTCCTAGGCTTCGCACGCCGAAGAGGCTGGGTTCACCAGACGCTCGAGGGTCGTACGGTCCAAAATTTTCGTATCCAGTTTGATATAGATGGCGGCTTCTTCTGCCACCACCACGGCGTCGGTCACACCCGGCACGGCCATCAAGCGCTCGGTCAGCCCGGCCTCCCGGACCGCCTCCGGCGTCAGCGGCATGCGCAGGCTGGTCACGTAGGGCGGCTCGTTCATGCGCAACGCAGTGAGCAGCCAGAGGGCACACAGGCCCGCGCAACCGAGAAACACCATGCTCAGGCCACCGTGCTGGAACAACCAGCCACCGATGATTCCTCCCAGCGCGGCACCCAGGAACTGGCTGGTGGAGTACACCCCCATCGCAGTCCCCTTGCCGCCAGCGGGCGACACCTTGCTGACCAGCGAAGGCAGAGATGCCTCCAGCAGGTTGAAGGCAGTAAAGAATACCACGGTGCCGATCACCAGTCCGCGCAAGTTGTCAGCCCACTGCCAGAAGAACACCTCCACCAGCAGCAACACACTGACCGCGCCAAGCAGCACGCGTTTCATCTTGCGCTTCTTCTCGCCATAGATGATGAACGGGACCATTGCAAAAAATGAGACGAGCAGCGCGGTCAGGTACACCCACCAGTGCTGCTCTTTCGGCAACCCACCGCGCTCGACGAACGCCAGCGGCAGCGCCACGAAGCTGGCCATGAGAATGGCGTGGAGGATGAAGATACCCACATCCAGGCGCAGGAGGTCCGGATGACGCAGGGTCGGGCCGAGAGCCTGGCGGGCCACGCCGGATTCGCGATGCTGCAAGGTGGTGTGGGTGTTGGGCACGACAAAGGCGATCAGGGCGATCCCCACCAGGGCAAGTCCCGCAGTGGCGAGGAACAATCCTGACAAGCCAAAGGCGCGAGTCAACAACGGCCCGATCACCATCGCCACGGCGAACGACAAGCCGATGCTCATGCCGATCATCGCCATGGCCTTGGTCCGGTGCTGTTCGCGGGTGAGGTCGGAAAGCAGCGCCATCACCGCCGCGGAAATAGCGCCCGCGCCTTGCAGGATACGCCCGGCAATCACACCCCAGATCGAATCTGCCTGGGCCGCCAGCACACTGCCCAGGGCGAAGATCACCAGCCCCAGGTAGATCACCGGGCGACGGCCGATGCGGTCGGAAATCACCCCGAACGGAATCTGCAACACGGCTTGGGTCAGGCCATAGGCACCGATGGCCAGGCCGATCAGCGCGGGGGTGGCGCCGGCCAGGTCCATGCCGTAGGTGGCCAGCACCGGCAGCACCATGAACATGCCCAGCATACGAAAGGCAAAGACCAGGGCCAGGCCGCTAGCGGCGCGGGTTTCGCTGCCACTCATGCGTTCGTTGTGGGTGTCGTGCATGGAATAACCTCGTGTGAACCGGCGGCGATTCTATCAGTCCGACGCGTTGACGGCATATACGTGACGCTTTGCCGCGTACTGGCAGCGCGCCGTATACTCCTGTGTTTATGCCCGCCGAGCGAGGCCGCAGTGGACAAGATCCTGATTCGTGGGGCACGCACCCACAACCTGAAGAACATCGACCTCACGCTACCGCGGGACAAGCTGATCGTGATCACCGGCCTGTCCGGTTCCGGCAAGTCGTCCCTGGCGTTCGATACCCTGTACGCCGAAGGCCAGCGCCGCTACGTGGAGTCGCTGTCGGCCTATGCCCGGCAGTTCCTGTCGATGATGGAAAAGCCCGACGTCGACACCATCGAAGGCCTGTCGCCGGCCATCTCCATCGAGCAGAAGTCGACCTCGCACAACCCGCGCTCGACCGTCGGCACCATCACCGAGATCTACGATTACCTGCGCCTGCTCTATGCCCGGGTCGGCACGCCACGCTGCCCGGACCACGACATCCCGCTGGAAGCGCAAACGATCAGCCAGATGGTCGACCTGGTGCTGGAAAAACCCGAAGGCAGCAAGCTGATGCTGCTGGCCCCGGTAATCCGCGAGCGCAAGGGTGAGCACCTGGCGGTGTTCGACGAGTTGCGTGCCCAGGGCTTCGTACGCGCCCGGGTCAACGGCAAGCTCTACGAGCTCGACGAACTGCCCAAGCTGGACAAACAGAAGAAGCACAGCATCGATGTGGTGGTGGACCGCTTCAAGGTCCGCGCCGACCTGCAGCAGCGCCTGGCCGAATCGTTCGAGACAGCGCTCAAGCTCGCTGACGGCATCGCCCTGGTGGCGCCTATGGACGACGAGGAAGGTGAGGAGACGATCTTCTCCGCCCGCTTCGCCTGCCCGATCTGCGGCCATGCCATAAGCGAGCTGGAACCGAAGCTGTTCTCCTTCAACAACCCGGCCGGCGCCTGCCCGACCTGCGATGGCCTGGGGGTGAAGCAGTTCTTCGACACCAAGCGCCTGGTCAACGCCGAGCTCACCCTCGCCGAGGGCGCGATACGCGGCTGGGACCGACGCAACGTCTATTACTTCCAGATGCTCGGTTCACTGGCCACGCATTACGGCTTCAGCCTTGAAGAACCGTTCGGCGAGCTCTCGGCCGATCACCAGAAAGTGATCCTGCACGGCAGCGGCAAGCAGAGTGTCGACTTCAAGTACCTCAACGACCGTGGCGACATCGTCAAGCGCTCGCACCCGTTCGAGGGTATCGTGCCCAACCTCGAACGCCGCTACCGCGAGACCGAGTCGGCCACCGTGCGCGAGGAGCTGGCCAAGTTCCTCGGCACCCAGCCCTGCCCCGACTGCCGCGGCACGCGCCTGCGCCGTGAGGCCCGGCATGTGTGGGTGGGCGAGAAAACCCTGCCGGCAGTCACCAACCTGCCGATCGGCGAAGCAAGCACGTACTTCGGTGACCTGACCCTGACCGGCCGCCGCGGTGAGATTGCCGCGAAGATCCTCAAGGAGATCTGCGAGCGCCTGCAGTTCCTGGTCAACGTCGGCCTCGACTACCTGACGCTCGATCGCAGCGCCGACACCCTGTCCGGCGGCGAAGCCCAGCGCATCCGCCTGGCCAGCCAGATCGGCGCCGGCCTGGTGGGCGTGATGTATATCCTCGACGAGCCGTCCATCGGCCTGCACCAGCGCGACAACGACCGCCTGCTGGCCACCCTCAACCACCTGCGCGACCTGGGCAACACGGTGATCGTGGTGGAGCACGACGAGGACGCCATCCGCCTGGCCGACTACGTGGTGGACATCGGCCCGGGCGCCGGCGTGCACGGCGGGCAGATCGTCGCCGAGGGCTCTCCGGAAGAAGTCATGGCGCACCCTGATTCGCTGACCGGCAAATACCTGTCCGGGCGCAAGAAGATCGTCGTGCCCGCCAAGCGCACCCCGCGCAACAAGAAGCTGTCGCTCAAGCTCAAGGGCGCGCGCGGCAACAACTTGCAGAACGTCGACCTGGAAGTGCCGATCGGCCTGCTGACCTGCGTGACCGGCGTGTCCGGTTCGGGCAAGTCGACGCTGATCAACAACACCCTGTTCCCCCTCGCCGCCACCGCCCTCAATGGCGCAAGCAGCCTGGAGGCGGCGCCGCACGCCAGCGTCGACGGCCTGCAGCACCTGGACAAGGTGGTCGACATCGACCAGAGCCCGATCGGCCGCACCCCACGCTCGAACCCAGCGACCTACACCGGCATCTTCACACCGATCCGCGAGCTGTTCTCCGGCGTGCCAGAGGCCCGCTCACGCGGCTACGGGCCAGGGCGCTTCTCGTTCAACGTCAAGGGCGGCCGCTGCGAGGCCTGTCAGGGCGACGGCCTGATCAAGGTGGAGATGCACTTCCTGCCGGACATCTACGTGCCCTGCGACGTGTGCAAGAGCAAGCGTTACAACCGCGAAACCCTGGAGATCAAGTACAAGGGCAAGAACATCCACGAGGTGCTGGAAATGACCATCGAGGATGCCCGCGAGTTCTTCGACGCGGTCCCGGCACTGGCGCGCAAGCTGCAGACACTGATGGACGTCGGGCTTTCCTACATCAAGCTGGGGCAATCGGCGACCACGCTGTCCGGCGGTGAGGCGCAGCGGGTCAAGCTGTCGCGCGAGCTGTCCAAGCGCGATACCGGCAAGACCCTGTACATCCTCGACGAGCCCACCACCGGCCTGCACTTCGCCGACATCCAGCAACTGCTCGATGTACTGCACCGCCTGCGCGACCATGGCAACACCGTGGTGGTGATCGAGCACAACCTGGATGTGATCAAGACCGCCGACTGGTTGGTGGACCTGGGGCCGGAGGGCGGCTCCAAGGGTGGCCAGATCATCGCCTGCGGTACGCCAGAGGAATTGGCCGAGCAGAAGCAGTCGTACACCGGGCATTACCTCAAGCCGCTGCTTGAGCGGGACCGGGCCTGACCTGATGTGAAAAAGCCCCTGGCATTGTTCAATGCCAGGGGCTTTTTTGTGTGGCCTGCACGGACCTGTTCGCCAGCAAGCTGGCTCCTACAGAAGAGCGGCGCAACCGAGACCTCGTAGGAGCCGGCTTGCCGGCGAACAGGCCCGACCGATCACATCTGCGATTGCAGGTAGTTCTCCAGGCCAATGGCCTTGATCAACCCTTGCTGCTTCTCCAGCCAGTAAGTGTGATCTTCTTCGGTATCCGCCAGTTGCGCGCGCAGGATGTCGCGGCTGATGTAGTCCTTGTGCAGCTCGCACAGCTCGATGCCCTTGCACAACGCGGCACGTACCTTGTACTCGAGCTTCAAGTCGGCCTCGATCATCTCCGGCACGGTGGTGCCCACTTCCAGGTCGTCGGCGCGCATGTCGGGCGTGCCCTCGAGCATCAGGATACGGCGCATCAGCGCATCGGCGTGCTGGGTCTCTTCTTCCATCTCGTGGTTGATACGCTCGTAGAGCTTGCCCAGGCCCCAGTCTTCGTACATCCGCGAGTGAATGAAGTACTGGTCGCGCGCGGCCAGCTCGCCTTTCAGCAACGTGACGAGGTAATTGATTACGTCCGGGTGACCTTGCATCGCCCTGCTTCTCCCTGTGAATGCGTCAATGAACATAGTTTGAACCAGCTTATGCTCGCGGTCACTGAGAAATGCGCAATAAGATGCAAAAAAACGGTTGAACGGTAGTGATTTTCATTGAAAAACCGCCCAAATGAGGGCGGTTCTTCTTATCACTTCGACTTAGGCGAGATTCACACCCAAGGCCTTGGCGATACCTTCTCCATATGCCGGGTCGGCCTTGAAGAAGTGCTGCAACTGACGCTGAACAACGTCTTCGCTGACCCCCCCCATCGTTCCGGCAATGTTACTGATCAACAGCGAGCGCTGCTCATCGCTCATCAGCCGGAACAATGCGCCGGCATGGCTGTAGTAATCAGCGTCCTCACGGTGATCGTAGCGATCGGCCGCGCCGTTCAACGCCAGTGCTGGCTCGGCGTGACGTGGCGACTGCTTCGGCGCATCGCCATAGCTGTTTGGCTCATAGTTCGGCGCACCACCGTAGCTGCCCGTGGCCATGGCACCGTCACGCTGGTAGCTGTGCACCGGGCTGCGCGGTGCATTGACCGGCAACTGCTGGTGGTTGGTACCCACGCGGTAACGATGGGCGTCGGCGTAGGCGAACACGCGGCCTTGCAGCATACGGTCAGGCGACAGGCCTACACCTGGGACCATGTTGCTCGGACCAAAGGTTGCCTGCTCCACTTCGGCGAAGTAGTTGAGCGGGTTGCGATTGAGTTCCAAAACGCCCACTTCAATCAGCGGATAGTCCTTCTGCGACCAGGTCTTGGTCACATCGAACGGGTTCTCCTGACGGCTCACAGCCTCATCTTCGCTCATCACCTGGATACACACGCTCCAACGCGGGAAGTCGCCACGCTCGATGGCTTCGAACAGGTCGCGCTGTGCGTAGTCAGGATCGGTGCCCGCCAGGCGCGCAGCATCCGCCGGCGTCAGGTTCTTGATGCCCTGCTGGGTCTTGAAGTGCCACTTCACCCAAGTGCGCACGCCCTTGTCGTTGACCAAGCTATAGGTGTGGCTGCCAAAACCGTGCATGTGGCGGTAGCCATCCGGAATGCCACGATCGGAGAACAGGATGGTGACCTGGTGCAGCGCTTCAGGCGAATGCGACCAGAAGTCCCACATCATCTGGGCATTCTTCAGGTTGGTTTGGGGGTGACGCTTCTGGGTGTGGATGAAGTCCGGGAACTTCAGTGGATCACGGATGAAGAACACTGGCGTGTTGTTACCGACGATATCCCAGTTGCCTTCCTCGGTGTAGAACTTGACCGCAAAGCCACGAGGATCACGCTCGGTGTCGGCCGAACCCCGCTCACCACCCACAGTGGAGAAGCGCAGGAACGTCTCGGTCTGCTTACCCACTGCGCTGAACAGCTTGGCGCTGGTCAGATCGGTGATATCGCGGGTAACGGTGAAGGTGCCATAGGCGCCCGAGCCCTTGGCGTGCACGCGGCGCTCGGGGATGTTCTCGCGGTTGAAGTGGGCGAGCTTCTCGATCAGGTGGAAATCGTCGAGCAGCAACGGGCCGCGGGGGCCTGCGGAACGGGAATTCTGGTTATCGGCTACAGGTGCACCGCTGGCGGTGGTCAGAATCTTGCTCATGGGCTCTCCTTATCGGTCTCTAATCGCCGGCTAGGCGGTATGTAGAGGAGTATCCGCGAGCATGATTCCATTAACTAATTTATTGATATTCTAGACTCAATAGATACTTTCAATTCATATGGACACAAAAAACCGGGCACTAGGCCCGGTTTCTTGTAGCAGACAGAACGTCTTACTCGGCGGCTTCTACAGCACCACCGACTGGACGATCAACCAGCTCGACGTACGCCATAGGCGCGTTGTCGCCAGCGCGGAAACCGCACTTCAGGATGCGCAGGTAGCCGCCTTGACGGGTGGCGTAGCGCTTGCCCAGATCGTTGAACAGTTTGCCAACGGCGGACTTCGAACGGGTACGGTCGAAGGCCAGACGACGGTTGGCTACGCTGTCTTCCTTGGCCAGGGTGATCAGCGGCTCGGCAACGCGGCGCAGTTCCTTGGCTTTCGGCAGGGTGGTTTTGATCAGCTCGTGCTCGATCAGCGACACTGCCATGTTCTGGAACATAGCCTTGCGGTGAGAGCTGGTACGGCTCAGGTGACGTCCACTTTTACGATGACGCATGATTCATTCCTTACCAAACACTACGTTCGGTGATTACGACGATCAGGCAGTCGCCTTGTCGTCCTTCTTAAGACTTGCAGGCGGCCAGTTGTCGAGGCGCATGCCGAGAGACAGACCACGGGAGGCCAGGACGTCCTTGATTTCAGTCAGGGACTTCTTGCCCAGGTTAGGAGTCTTCAACAGCTCTACTTCGGTACGCTGAATCAGGTCGCCGATGTAGTAGATGTTCTCCGCCTTGAGGCAGTTGGCCGAACGTACGGTCAGTTCCAGGTCGTCAACCGGGCGCAGCAGGATCGGATCGATCTCGTCTTCCTGCTCGACCACAACCGGCTCGCTGTCACCTTTGAGGTCGACGAACGCGGCCAACTGCTGTTGCAGGATGGTCGCGGCACGACGGATGGCCTCTTCAGGATCCAGGGTACCGTTGGTTTCCAGATCGATGACCAGCTTGTCCAGGTTGGTACGCTGCTCAACACGGGCGTTTTCGACCACATAGGCGATACGACGCACCGGGCTGAACGAAGCGTCCAGCTGAAGGCGACCAATGCTGCGGCTTTCGTCTTCGTCAGTCTGACGGGAGTCGGCCGGCTCGTAACCGCGACCACGAGCTACGGTGAGCTTCATGTTCAGGGCGCCGTTGGACGCCAGGTTCGCGATTACGTGATCGGGGTTGACGATCTCGACATCGTGATCCAGCTGAATATCGGCAGCGGTAACCACCCCCGAACCCTTTTTCGACAAGGTCAGCGTAACTTCGTCACGACCGTGCAGCTTGATAGCCAGGCCTTTCAGGTTCAACAGGATTTCAATGACGTCTTCCTGTACACCTTCGATCGCGGAGTACTCATGGAGTACGCCGTCGATCTCGGCCTCGACTACTGCACAGCCAGGCATGGAGGACAACAGGATGCGGCGCAGCGCGTTGCCCAGGGTATGGCCGAAGCCACGCTCGAGAGGCTCGAGCGTGATCTTGGCGCGGGTTGGACTGACAACCTGCACATCGATGTGGCGGGGTGTCAGAAACTCATTTACCGAAATCTGCATGGATGCACCTATTTTCTAGCCCTTACTTGGAGTAGAGCTCGACAATCAGGTTTTCGTTGATGTCGGCGGACAGGTCGCTGCGAGCAGGAACGTTCTTGAAAACGCCCGACTTTTTAGCAGCATCCACGTCTACCCACTCAACGCGGCCACGCTGGGCGCAGAGTTCAAGGGCTTGAACAATGCGCAGCTGGTTCAGCGACTTCTCGCGAACCGAGACCACGTCACCCGGACGAACTTGGTAGGATGGAATGTTCACAGTCTTACCGTTGACGCTGATCGCTTTGTGCGAAACCAGCTGACGGGACTCGGAACGAGTCGAGCCGAAGCCCATACGGTAGACGACGTTATCCAGACGGCACTCGAGCATCTGCAGCAGGTTCTCACCGGTGGCGCCTTTCTTCGAGGCAGCCGCTTGGTAGTAACCGCGGAATTGACGCTCCAGCACGCCGTAGATACGACGGACTTTTTGTTTCTCGCGCAGCTGGGTACCGTAGTCGGACTGACGGCCACGGCGCTGGCCGTGGATACCTGGGGCTGCTTCGATGTTGCACTTCGATTCCAGAGCGCGAACGCCGCTCTTCAGGAACAGGTCAGTGCCTTCACGGCGAGACAGTTTGCATTTTGGACCAATGTAACGTGCCATTTATCTGTCTCCTGATTACACGCGACGCTTCTTCGGCGGACGGCACCCGTTATGCGGGATTGGCGTCACGTCGGTGATGCTGGCGATCTTGTAGCCGCAGCTGTTCAGTGCACGAACGGCGGATTCACGACCTGGACCTGGACCCTTGACGTTGACGTCGAGGTTCTTCAGACCATATTCCAGCGCAGCTTGACCAGCACGCTCAGCAGCGATCTGGGCTGCGAACGGGGTGGATTTGCGCGAACCACGGAAACCCGAACCACCGGAAGTAGCCCAGGACAGTGCGTTGCCCTGACGGTCGGTGATGGTCACGATGGTGTTGTTGAAAGACGCATGGATGTGGGCGATGCCATCAACCACTGTCTTTTTGACTTTCTTACGAGGACGAGCAGCAGGTTTTGCCATGTCTATATTCCTGGGCGATTACTTGCGGATCGGCTTACGCGGGCCCTTACGGGTGCGTGCGTTGGTCTTGGTGCGCTGACCGCGAACCGGCAGACCTTTACGATGACGCAGGCCGCGGTAGCAACCCAGGTCCATCAAGCGTTTGATCTTCATGTTGATGTCACGACGCAGGTCACCTTCGGTGGTGAACTTCGCGACTTCGCCACGCAGGGTTTCGATTTGCTCGTCGCTCAGATCCTTGATCTTAGCGGCTGGGTTGACACCAGCGTCTGCACAGATCTTCTGTGCAGTTGTGCGACCGACACCATAGATGTAGGTCAGCGAGATAACAGTATGCTTGTTATCTGGAATGTTGACGCCTGCAATACGGGCCATTCAGTGGGACTCCAATTGACAGCTACCTACGCCCCGGAAGCCAAGAAATAGGGCGCGAGATAATATCGCTGTAGAAACGAATAATCAACCCAGCAGCACACTAGCTGCTGGGTTTGAAGCGCAGATCACACTCAGCCTTGGCGCTGCTTGTGACGCGGTTCCGCGCTGCAGATCACGCGCACGATACCTTCGCGACGAATGATCTTGCAGTTACGGCACAGCTTTTTCACCGATGCACGAACTTTCATTACCGACTCCTCGAACCTTAAGGGGCTAAATCAGCGCAGCAGACCGCTGCCGCCGTAGCCTTTCAGGTTGGCTTTCTTCATCAGGGATTCGTACTGGTGCGAAACGAGGTGCGATTGTACTTGGGACATGAAGTCCATCACAACCACTACCACAATCAGCAACGAGGTCCCGCCAAGGTAGAACGGCACGTTTGCTGCCACCACCAGGAACTGGGGCAGAAGGCAGACGGCCATCATGTAAAGAGCACCGAACATGGTCAAACGGGTCAGGACGCCATCAATGTAGCGTGCCGACTGCTCACCAGGACGGATACCCGGAATAAAGGCACCGGACTTCTTCAGGTTTTCCGCTACGTCTTTCGGGTTGAACATCAACGCTGTGTAGAAGAAGCAGAAGAAAATGATCCCTGCACTAAACAGCAGAATGTTCAACGGCTGACCAGGAGCGATCGACTGCGAGATGTCCTGCAGCCAGCCCATACCCTCGGACTGACCGAACCAGGCACCCAGCGAAGCCGGGAACAGCAGAATGCTGCTCGCGAAAATGGCCGGGATTACGCCCGCCATGTTCACCTTCAACGGCAGGTGGCTGGTCTGCGCAGCGAAGACCTTGCGGCCCTGCTGACGCTTGGCGTAGTGAACGGCGATACGACGCTGACCACGCTCGATGAACACCACGAAGCCGATAATCGCTACTGCCAGCAAACCGATTGCGACCAGGGCGAAGATGTTGATATCGCCTGTACGCGCAGACTCGAAAGACTGCCCGATTGCTCTCGGAAGACCGGCAACGATACCTGCGAAGATCAACATCGAGATACCGTTGCCCACACCGCGCTCGGTGATCTGCTCGCCCAACCACATCATGAACATCGCGCCCGCCACGAAGGTGGAGACAGCGACGACATGGAAGCCGAGGCCTGCAGAAAACGCCACGCCCTGGTTGGCCAGGCCAATGGACATGCCAATGGCTTGAACCAGCGCCAGGATAACGGTGCCGTAGCGGGTGTACTGGCTGATCTTGCGACGGCCAGCTTCACCTTCCTTCTTCAACTGCTCCAGCTGCGGGCTGACAGCGGTCATGAGCTGCATGATGATCGACGCCGAGATGTACGGCATGATCCCCAGTGCAAAAATGCTCATGCGCTCCAGCGCGCCGCCGGAAAACATGTTGAACAAGCTAAGAATGGTCCCCTCATTCTGCCGGAACAGATCCGCGAGACGGTCCGGGTTAATGCCTGGTACCGGGATGTGCGCGCCGATTCGATAGACGATGATCGCCATGAACAGAAAACGCAGACGAGCCCAGAGTTCCGACATCCCGCCCTTACCGAGCGAAGAGAGAGCACCTTGCTTAGCCATTTATTCCTCGAACTTGCCGCCAGCTGCTTCGATAGCCGCACGTGCACCTTTGGTGACGGCGATACCCTTGAGGGTGACTGCGCGAGTGACTTCGCCCGACAGCATGATTTTCACGCGCTGTACGTGCTGGCCGATCACGTTGGCGTCCTTGAGGGACTGAACGGTGATCAGATCGCCTTCCACCTTGGCCAGCTCGGACAGACGCACTTCAGCGCGGTCCATGGCTTTCAGGGAAACGAAGCCGAACTTCGGCAGGCGACGGTGCAGCGGCTGTTGACCGCCTTCGAAGCCTGGAGCAATGGAACCGCCGGAACGGGAGGTCTGACCTTTGTGGCCACGGCCACCGGTCTTACCCAGACCGCTACCGATACCACGGCCCGGACGGTGCTTCTCGCGACGGGAACCCGGCGCTGGACTCAGATCATTGAGTTTCATTGATTAGCCCTCGACCTTCAGCATGTAGTAGGCCTTGTTGATCATCCCGCGATTCTCGGGAGTATCCTGGACTTCTACAGTGTGACCGATACGACGCAGACCCAGACCCTTAACGCACAGCTTGTGGTTAGGGATACGGCCCGAGACGCTCTTGATCAGCGTTACTTTTACGGTTGCCATGATCAGAAGATCTCCTCGACAGTCTTGCCGCGCTTGGCAGCAATGGACTCAGGGGATTGCATGGCTTTCAGACCCTTGAAGGTGGCGTGAACCACGTTCACCGGGTTGGTCGAACCGTAGCACTTGGCCAGGACGTTCTGAACACCAGCAACTTCCAGGACGGCACGCATTGCGCCACCGGCGATGATACCGGTACCTTCCGAGGCAGGCTGCATGTAGACCTTCGAGGCGCCGTGGGCGGCCTTGGTGGCGTACTGCAGGGTGGTGCCTTTCAGGTCAACCTGAATCATGTTGCGACGGGCAGCTTCCATGGCTTTCTGGATCGCGGCTGGTACTTCGCGCGATTTGCCACGGCCGAAGCCAACACGACCCTTGCCATCACCTACCACGGTCAGCGCGGTGAAGGTGAAGATACGGCCGCCTTTTACGGTTTTGGCTACGCGGTTAACTTGAACCAGCTTCTCGATGTAGCCTTCGTCGCGCTTTTGATCGTTATTTGCCATAACTTAGAACTCCAGCCCGCCTTCACGAGCAGCATCAGCCAGCGCTTTGACGCGGCCATGGTACTTGAAGCCGGAACGGTCAAAGGCAACTTGAGATACACCGGCGGCTTTCGCACGCTCAGCTACCAGCTTGCCAACCTTAGTGGCCGCGTCGATGTTGCCGGTGGCGCCATCACGCAGTTCTTTGTCCAAGGTCGAGGCACTTGCCAGAACCTTGCTGCCGTCGGCCGAAATGACCTGGGCGTAGATGTGCTGCGAGGAGCGGAACACGCACAGACGCACGGCTTCGAGCTCGTGCATTTTCAGGCGTGCTTTGCGAGCGCGACGCAGTCGGATAACTTTTTTGTCGGTCATTTGCTAGGCCCTACTTCTTCTTGGCTTCTTTACGACGGACTACTTCGTCCGCGTAACGCACACCCTTGCCCTTGTAAGGCTCTGGCGGACGGAAACCGCGGACTTCAGCGGCCACCTGACCTACCAGCTGCTTGTCGATACCCTTGATCAGGATGTCGGTCTGGCTTGGGGTTTCAGCGGTGATACCGGCTGGCAGTTCGTAATCCACTGGGTGCGAGAAGCCCAGAGCCAGGTTCAGGACGGTGCCCTTGGCCTGTGCCTTGTAACCAACACCGACCAGCTGGAGCTTGCGCTCGAAGCCTTGGCTTACGCCCTGGACCATGTTGTTCACCAGGGCGCGGGTGGTACCGGCCATGGCGCGAGCTTGCTGGTCACCGTTGCGAGCGGAGAAACGCAGCTCACCAGCTTCTTCGGTAACTTCAACAGACGAGTGAACGTTCAGTTCGAGAGTGCCCTTGGCACCCTTCACCGAAAGCTGCTGACCGGCGAATTTGACTTCGACGCCTGCTGGCAGCTTAACGGGGTTCTTAGCGACGCGAGACATGCCTATCTCCCCTTAGAACACTGTGCACAGAACTTCGCCGCCGACACCGGCAGCGCGCGCAGCGCGGTCAGTCATCACACCTTTGTTGGTGGAGACGATAGACACGCCCAGGCCGCCACGTACTTTCGGCAGCTCGGTAACGGCCTTGTACTGGCGCAGGCCAGGACGGCTGGAACGCTTCAGTTCCTCGATGACCGGACGGCCTTCGAAGTACTTCAGTTCGATCGACAGGGAAGGCTTGGCTTCGCCAGAGACTTCGTAGCCGGCGATGTAACCTTCGTCTTTCAGTACTTTGGCAACCGCGACCTTCAGGGTGGAGGAAGGCATGCTTACGACAGACTTTTCAGCCATCTGGGCATTACGGATGCGAGTTAGCATGTCCGCTAACGGGTCCTGCATACTCATGGGCTAGATGCTCCTGATACAAGAATTATTAGCCTTGCGGCTATCACAACCACCCGAACGCGCAGGGCAAAAAACCCAGGCTCGGGTGAGCCGGTCATTCTAGACACAAGGTAGAAACGAAACAAGCCCCATATAGGGGCTTGTTTCGTTGCGAGGTCACCGGCGGTCGGAAGATCACTCCCCCCCCGCCGGCGGTCACGCCAACTGGTGTTACCAGCTGGCCTTGACCAGACCTGGCACGTCACCACGCATGGCGGCTTCGCGCAGCTTGTTACGGCCGAGGCCGAACTTGCGGTACACGCCGTGCGGACGACCGGTCAGGCGGCAACGGTTACGCAGGCGCGAGGCGCTGGCGTCACGTGGTTGCTTCTGCAGAGCGACAACGGCAGCGAAACGCTCTTCTGGAGAGGCGTTCAGGTTGACGATGGTCGCTTTCAGCTCAGCACGCTTTTTAGCGAACTTGGCTACCGTGAGCTGACGCTTCAGCTCGCGGTTTTTCATGCTCTTCTTGGCCATTTTCCTACTCCAATCAGTTGCGGAACGGGAACTTGAATGCACGCAGCAGAGCGCGGCCTTCGTCGTCCGAACGAGCAGTGGTGGTCAGGGTGATGTCCAAACCGCGCAGAGCATCGATCTTGTCGTAGTCGATTTCCGGGAAGATGATCTGCTCTTTCACGCCCATGCTGTAGTTGCCACGACCATCGAAGGACTTGGCATTCAGGCCGCGGAAGTCGCGAACCCGAGGCAGGGAGATCGCCAGCAGGCGGTCCAGGAATTCGTACATCTTGTCGCTACGCAGGGTCACCTTGACGCCGATCGGCCAGCCTTCACGGACTTTGAAGCCCGCGATGGATTTACGAGCGAAAGTCACGACCGGCTTTTGACCGGTGATCTTTTCCAGGTCGGCAACAGCGTGCTCGATGACTTTCTTGTCGCCGATCGCTTCGCCCAGACCCATGTTCAGGGTGATCTTGGTAACGCGCGGAACTTCCATCACGTTCGACAGCTTAAGTTCTTCCTTAAGCTTAGGAGCGATTTCGTTCCGGTAAATCTCTTTCAGTCGTGCCATGGTCTTCTACCTAGCAGTGTTCAAGCATCAACCGCTTTTTGGGTCGACTTGAAGACACGAATTTTCTTACCGTCTTCTACTTTGAAACCAACGCGGTCAGCCTTGTTGGTTTCGCCGTTGAAGATGGCAACGTTGGAAGCGTGCAGAGGCGCTTCTTTCTCGACGATACCGCCCTGGACGCCCGCCATCGGGTTAGGCTTGGTATGACGCTTGACCAGGTTCACACCACCGATGACCAGACGGTCATCAGCCAGAACCTTCAGCACCTTACCGCGCTTACCTTTGTCTTTGCCGGCGATCACGATGATCTCGTCGTCACGACGAATCTTTTGCATGTCGGATCTCCTTAGAGCACTTCAGGGGCGAGCGAGACGATCTTCATGAACTTCTCGGTACGAAGTTCACGGGTCACTGGCCCGAAGATGCGAGTGCCGATCGGCTCTTGCTTGGTGTTCAGCAGAACAGCAGCGTTGCCGTCGAAACGAATGATGGAACCGTCAGCGCGACGTACACCGTGACGGGTACGGACGACAACAGCGGTCATCACCTGGCCTTTCTTGACCTTACCGCGCGGAATTGCTTCCTTGACGGTTACTTTGATGATGTCACCGATGCCGGCGTAACGGCGGTGGGAACCGCCGAGCACCTTGATGCACATGACGCGACGAGCGCCGCTGTTATCGGCCACATCGAGCATGGATTGAGTCTGAATCATAAAATTTCTCCGACCCCTAGCCCTTAGACTTCAACAGCGCGTTCGAGGACTTCAACCAGTGCCCAGGACTTGGTCTTGGCCAGCGGACGGGTTTCACGGATGGAAACCTTGTCGCCGATCTTGCACTGGTTGGATTCGTCGTGCGCGTGCAGCTTAGTCGAACGCTTAACGTATTTACCGTAGATCGGGTGCTTGACGCGACGCTCGATCAGAACGGTGATGGTCTTGTCCATTTTGTCGCTGACGACACGGCCAGTCAGCGTACGGACGGTTTTTTCAGCTTCAGCCATGATCACTTACCTGCCTGCTGGTTGAGCACAGTTTTCACGCGAGCGATGTCACGCTTAACTTGCGAGAGCAGGTGCGACTGCCCCAACTGGCCAGTTGCTTTCTGCATGCGCAGATTGAACTGGTCGCGCAGCAAGCCGAGCAGTTGCTCATTCAGTTGCTGTGCCGATTTTTCACGAAGTTCATTCGCTTTCATCACATCACCGTCCGCTTAACAAAGGAGGTGGCGAGAGGCAGCTTTGCAGCAGCCAGGGCGAAAGCTTCGCGCGCCAGCTCTTCAGAAACACCCTCGATCTCGTACAGGACCTTGCCTGGCTGGATCTGGGCAACCCAGTACTCCACGGAACCCTTACCTTTACCCATCCGCACTTCGAGAGGCTTCTTGGTAACCGGCTTGTCCGGGAATACACGGATCCAGATCTTGCCGCCACGCTTTACGTGACGGGTCAGGGCACGACGTGCCGACTCGATCTGGCGAGCGGTGAGACGACCGCGAGCGACAGCTTTCAGAGCGAATTCGCCGAAGCTGACCTTGCTACCGCGCAGTGCCAGACCACGGTTGTGGCCAGTCATCTGCTTGCGGAATTTTGTACGCTTTGGTTGCAACATTTGGCGTACCCCTTACTTAGCAGCTTTTTTACGAGGCGCTGGTGCTTGAGGCTTCAGCTCTTCCTGGCGACCACCAATTACTTCGCCTTTGAAGATCCAAACCTTCACACCGATCACACCGTAGGTGGTGTGAGCTTCGTAGGTGTTGTAGTCGATATCGGCACGCAGGGTGTGCAGAGGCACACGACCTTCGCGATACCACTCGGTACGTGCGATCTCGGCACCGCCGAGACGACCGCTCACCTGGATCTTGATGCCCTTGGCACCAATACGCATGGCGTTCTGCACGGCGCGCTTCATGGCGCGACGGAACATAACGCGGCGCTCCAGCTGCTGGGCAACGCTCTGAGCAACCAGCATGGCGTCGAGTTCCGGCTTGCGGATCTCTTCGATGTTGATGTGCACAGGCACACCCATCTGCTTGGTCAGGTCCTGACGCAGTTTCTCAACATCTTCACCTTTCTTGCCGATAACGATACCGGGACGAGCGGTGTGGATGGTGATGCGTGCAGTTTGAGCCGGACGATGAATATCGATACGGCTTACGGACGCGCTTTTTAGTTTGTCTTGGAGGTACTCACGCGTTTTCAGATCCTTCAACAGGTAATCTGCGTAAGTAGCGCCGTCTGCATACCAGACGGAGGTGTGCTCCTTGACGATTCCCAGGCGAATGCCAGTGGGATGTACTTTCTGACCCATCTGATCGACTCCGTTACTTGTCCGCAACCTTGACAGTGATATGGCAAGACCGCTTGACGATGCGATCAGCACGGCCTTTGGCACGTGGCATGATGCGCTTCAGCGAACGCCCTTCGTTGACGAAGACGGTGGAGACCTTCAGGTCATCAACGTCAGCGCCTTCGTTGTGTTCGGCGTTGGCAACGGCCGACTCGAGGACTTTCTTCATGATTTCAGCGGCTTTTTTGCTGCTGAAGGCCAACAGGTTGAGCGCTTCGCCCACCTTCTTCCCGCGGATCTGGTCGGCGACCAAGCGGGCTTTCTGGGCGGAGATGCGAGCGCCCGACAACTTAGCGGCTACTTCCATTTCCTTACCCCTTAACGCTTGGCTTTCTTGTCAGCCACGTGCCCGCGGTAGGTGCGGGTACCGGCGAACTCGCCCAGTTTGTGGCCGACCATGTCTTCGTTCACGAGAACGGGGACGTGTTGGCGACCGTTGTGTACCGCGATGGTCAGACCGACCATTTGTGGCAGGATCATCGAACGGCGCGACCAGGTTTTAACTGGCTTGCGATCGTTCTTCTCCACCGCCACTTCGACCTTCTTCAACAGGTGAAGATCGATAAAAGGACCTTTTTTCAGAGAACGTGGCACTGTCGTATCCCTCTAGTTACTTGCGACGACGGACGATCATGTTGTCGGTACGCTTATTACCGCGGGTTTTAGCACCCTTGGTTGGGAAGCCCCATGGCGATACCGGATGACGACCACCGGAGGTACGACCTTCACCACCACCATGCGGGTGGTCAACCGGGTTCATGGCAACACCACGAACGGTTGGGCGAACGCCGCGCCAGCGTTTGGCACCAGCTTTACCCAGCGAACGCAGGCTGTGCTCGGAGTTCGAGACTTCGCCCAGGGTCGCACGGCACTCAGCCAGTACTTTACGCATTTCGCCAGAGCGAAGACGCAGAGTCACGTAGACGCCTTCACGCGCGATCAGCTGAGCGGAAGCACCAGCGGAACGAGCGATCTGAGCACCTTTACCCGGCTTCAGTTCGATGCCGTGAACGGTGCTACCTACTGGGATGTTGCGCAGTTGCAGGGAGTTACCGGCCTTGATTGGGGCCAGTGAACCTGCGATCAGCTGATCGCCAGCGCTCACGCCTTTAGGGGCGATGATGTAGCGACGCTCACCGTCTGCGTAGCACAGCAGGGCGATGTGAGCAGTACGGTTCGGGTCGTATTCGATACGCTCGACAGTGGCTGGGATGCCATCTTTGTCGTTGCGACGGAAGTCGACCAGACGGTAATGCTGCTTATGACCACCACCAACGTGACGAGTGGTGATGCGGCCATTGTTGTTACGACCACCAGACTTCGATTTTTTCTCGATCAGCGGTGCGTGAGGAGCGCCTTTGTGCAGCTCCTTGTTGACCACCTTGACCACAAAACGGCGGCCAGGGGAAGTCGGTTTGCATTTAACGATTGCCATGATGCACCCCTTCCTTACTCAGCACTGCTGCTGAAATCGAGATCTTGGCCTGGCTGAAGGGAGACGATCGCCTTCTTCCAGTCATTACGCTTGCCCAGACCACGTGCGGTACGCTTGGTTTTACCCAGAACGTTAACAGTCGACACGTTTTCAACTTTTACGTTGAACAGGCCTTCGACAGCTTTCTTGATTTCCAGCTTGGTTGCATCGGTAGCAACCTTGAATACGAACTGGCCTTTTTTCTCAGCCAGAACGGTAGCCTTCTCGGAAACGTGCGGGCCAAGGAGGACTTTGAATACGCGTTCCTGGTTCATCCCAGCAGCTCCTCGAATTTCTTCACGGCCGAGACAGTGATCAACACTTTCTCGTATGCGATCAGACTGACCGGGTCGGAACCTTGAACGTCACGTACGTCGACGTGCGGCAGGTTGCGAGCAGCCAGGTACAGGTTCTGATCAACAGCGTCGGAAACGATCAGAACGTCGTTCAGACCCATGCCGTTCAGCTTGTTCAGCAGATCCTTGGTTTTCGGTGCTTCAACAGCGAAGTCCTGAACCACGACCAGACGGTCGCTACGCACCAGCTCGGCGAGGATGGAGCGCAGGGCTGCGCGGTACATCTTCTTGTTGAGCTTCTGCGAGTGATCTTGAGGACGAGCTGCGAAGGTTACACCACCGCCACGCCAGATCGGACCACGGGTAGTACCGGCACGAGCGCGGCCAGTACCTTTCTGACGCCATGGGCGCTTACCGCCACCAGCCACGTCGGAACGGGTCTTCTGCTGCTTGGTGCCCTGACGACCGCCAGCCATGTAGGCTACGACTGCCTGGTGAACCAGCGTCTCGTTGAATTCGCCACCGAAAGTCAGTTCGGAAACTTCGATCGCCTGAGCGTCATTTACATTAAGTTGCATGTCAGTTTCCCCTTACCCGCGAGCCTTGACAGCCGGACGCACGACCACGTCGCCGCCAGTAGCGCCTGGAACGGCACCCTTGATCAGCAGCAGGTTGCGTTCAGCGTCTACGCGTACTACTTCCAGGGACTGAACAGTCACGCGCTCGGCGCCCATGTGACCGGACATTTTCTTGCCCTTGAATACACGACCAGGAGTCTGGCACTGGCCGATGGAGCCAGGAACGCGGTGCGATACGGAGTTACCGTGGGTGTTATCCTGACCACGGAAGTTCCAACGCTTGATGGTACCGGCGAAGCCTTTACCTTTGGACTGACCGGTTACGTCTACCAGCTGGCCTGCAGTGAAGAGTTCAGCTTTGATCAGATCGCCAGCCTGGAAATCGCCTTCTTCAAGACGGAACTCCCAGACACCGCGACCAGCGGCAACGTTGGCCTTGGCAAAGTGGCCTGCCTGAGCGGCGGTCACGCGCGAAGCACGACGCTCGCCGACAGTGACTTGCACTGCACGGTAGCCATCAGTTTCTTCGGTTTTGAACTGGGTGACGCGATTCGGCTCGATCTCGATGACCGTGACCGGAATGGAGACACCTTCTTCGGTGAAAATACGGGTCATACCCGCTTTTCGACCGACTACACCAATAGTCATGTTGTAAACCTCATGAGTGTACGGGGCTTTCACCCGCTATGGCCGCCCATTTCAGAGCGTTACACGACCAGACCGAAGTCTTAGCCGAGGCTGATCTGCACTTCCACGCCGGCCGCCAGATCAAGCTTCATCAGCGCGTCAACGGTTTTATCCGTTGGCTGGACGATGTCCAGAACACGCTTATGAGTGCGAATCTCGTACTGGTCACGCGCGTCTTTGTTGACGTGCGGGGAGACCAGAACGGTGAAACGCTCTTTGCGGGTAGGCAGTGGAATTGGACCACGCACTTGTGCACCAGTACGTTTCGCGGTTTCCACGATTTCCTGGGTGGATTGGTCGATCAGGCGATGGTCGAAAGCCTTCAACCTGATACGGATTTGCTGATTTTGCATTGGATTTCAGACTCCAGGCTGTTCCCAACGGACGCACTACGCCCGCTAAAAGGAGGCGTGATTCTATAGACGCCCCAATTTAGTGTCAACCCAATAAAAAAAGCCCCCGCTGAGCGGGGGCTTTTTCAATCGGTCGAGTAATTACTCGATGATTTTGGCTACGACGCCGGCGCCGACGGTACGACCGCCTTCACGGATGGCGAAGCGCAGACCGTCTTCCATTGCGATGGTCTTGATCAGGGTGACAGTCATTTGAATGTTGTCACCTGGCATTACCATCTCAACGCCTTCCGGCAGTTCGCAGTTACCGGTCACGTCAGTGGTACGGAAGTAGAACTGAGGACGGTAGCCTTTGAAGAACGGAGTGTGACGGCCGCCTTCTTCCTTCGACAGGACGTAGACTTCTGCGGTGAACTTGGTGTGCGGCTTGACCGAACCTGGCTTGACCAGAACCTGGCCACGCTCAACGTCGTCACGCTTGGTACCACGCAGCAGGACGCCGCAGTTCTCGCCAGCACGACCTTCGTCCAGCAGCTTGCGGAACATCTCAACGCCGGTGCAGGTGGTGGTGGTGGTGTCACGCAGACCAACGATTTCCAGCGGATCTTGAACGCGGACGATACCACGCTCGATACGGCCGGTAACAACGGTACCACGACCCGAGATCGAGAATACGTCTTCGATTGGCATCAGGAACGGCTGGTCGATGGCACGAACTGGCTCAGGGATGTAGGCATCCAGAGTTTCTACCAGCTTCTTGACAGCGGTAGTACCCATTTCGTTGTCGTCTTTGCCTTCCAGGGCCATACGAGCCGAACCGATGATGATCGGGGTGTCGTCGCCTGGGAAGTCGTAGGTGGACAGCAGGTCGCGAACTTCCATCTCGACCAGTTCCAGCAGCTCAGCGTCGTCTACCAGGTCAGCCTTGTTCAGGAAGACCACGATGTACGGAACGCCAACCTGACGGGACAGCAGGATGTGCTCACGGGTTTGTGGCATCGGACCATCGGCGGCCGAGCAAACCAGGATCGCGCCGTCCATCTGGGCAGCACCGGTGATCATGTTCTTCACGTAGTCAGCGTGACCTGGGCAGTCAACGTGAGCGTAGTGACGAATGTTCGAGTTGTACTCGACGTGAGCGGTGTTGATGGTGATACCGCGCGCTTTTTCTTCTGGAGCCGAGTCGATCTTGTCGAACTCAACGACGGCCGAACCGAAAACTTCGGAGCAGACGCGAGTCAGAGCTGCGGTCAGAGTGGTCTTACCGTGGTCAACGTGGCCGATAGTGCCGACGTTAACGTGGGGAAGGGAACGATCAAATTTTTCTTTAGCCACGACAGTGAACCTCTTGCCTAAAGGGGATTAGCCTTGTTTTTTAACGAGTGCTTCGACGATGTTCGACGGAGCTTCGGCGTATTTGGAGAATTCCATGGAGTAGCTTGCGCGACCCTGAGACATGGAACGAACGTCGGTTGCGTAACCGAACATTTCTCCGAGCGGCACCTCAGCAGTGATTACCTTGCCGGACACCGAGTCTTCATTACCCTGGATCATCCCGCGACGACGGCTCAGGTCACCCATCACGTCACCCAGGTAGTCTTCCGGGGTTACAACTTCGACCTTCATGAT
Organism: Pseudomonas sp. MWU13-3659; assembly: GCF_023757525.1. NCBI lineage: Bacteria > Pseudomonadati > Pseudomonadota > Gammaproteobacteria > Pseudomonadales > Pseudomonadaceae > Pseudomonas > Pseudomonas sp. MWU13-3659. The sequence goes on from NZ_JAMSHW010000026.1 coordinate 44,043, forward strand.
CGGCTCGAGAACCACGCCGCCGCCCTTGGTGGCCAGCTGCTTGGTTGCCATCGAAGCAGCGATTTTGAACGCCATTTCGTTGGAGTCGACGTCGTGGTACGAACCGTCGAATACCGTAGCCTTCAGGCCGATCAGCGGATAGCCGGCGACAACGCCGTTCTTCATCTGCTCTTCGATACCTTTCTGGATCGGGGCGATGAATTCCTTAGGAATCACGCCACCAACGACTTCGTTGGTGAACACCAGACCTTCGGTGATGTTGCCTTTGTCGTCCTGCTCTGGCTCCGAGAAGCGGATCCAGCAGTGACCGAACTGACCACGACCACCCGACTGACGAACGAATTTGCCTTCGATCTCGACGCCGGACTTGGTGATCTTCTCGCGGTACGAAACCTGCGGCTTGCCGACGTTGCACTCGACGTTGAACTCGCGCTTCATGCGGTCAACGAGGATGTCCAGGTGCAGCTCACCCATACCGGAGATGATGGTCTGGCCGGTTTCTTCGTCGGTCTTGACGCGGAACGACGGGTCTTCCTGGGCCAGCTTGCCCAGTGCGATACCCATCTTCTCCTGGTCAGCCTTGGTCTTCGGCTCTACGGAGAGCGAAATCACCGGCTCAGGGAAGTCCATACGCTCGAGGATGATCGGCTTGTCGGCGTTGCACAGGGTGTCACCGGTGGTGACGTCCTTCATGCCGATCAGAGCAGCGATGTCGCCAGCGCGTACTTCTTTGATCTCTTCACGCTGGTTGGCGTGCATCTGCACCATACGACCAACGCGCTCTTTCTTGCCCTTGACCGAGTTGATGACGGAGTCACCGGAGGTCAGGAAGCCCGAGTAAACGCGCACGAAGGTCAGAGTACCAACGAACGGGTCGGTGGCAATCTTGAACGCCAGGGCCGAGAACGGCTCGTTGTCGTCAGCAGGACGCTCGTCGTACTGCTCTAGGGTGACTTCGTCCTTCGGCACGTCGATCAGGTCAGGGTGGATACCCTTGATCGCCGGGATTTCGGTCGGAGCAGGCAGGAAGTCGATAACGGCGTCGAGAACCAGGGGAACACCCTTGTTCTTGAACGAGGAACCGCAGACAGCAGGAACGATCTCGCTCGCCAGGGTACGGGCGCGCAGACCAGCCTTGATGTCTTCGACGGACAGGTCACCTTCTTCAAGGTACTTGTTCATCAGCTCTTCGTTGGCCTCGGCAGCAGCTTCGACCATGTTGCTGCGCCATTCGTTGGCCAGGTCCACCAGCTCGGCAGGAATCTCTTCCTCGCGGTAGGTGGTGCCCTTGTCGTCATCGTTCCAGTAGATGGCTTTCATCTTGATCAGGTCAACCTGACCCTGGAAGTCATCTTCTGCACCGATAGCCAGCTGGACCGGAACCGGGGTGTGACCCAGACGGTTCTTGATCTGGCCGATAACGCGCAGGAAGTTGGCACCAGCACGGTCCATCTTGTTCACGTAGACAACACGTGGAACGCCGTACTTGTTGGCCTGACGCCATACGGTTTCGGACTGCGGCTCAACGCCGGAGGTACCGCAGAACACAACGACCGCGCCGTCGAGTACGCGCAGCGAACGCTCTACTTCAATGGTGAAGTCAACGTGGCCGGGGGTATCGATGACGTTTACGCGGTAGTTGTCGTACTGACCACGGGAACCTTTCCAGAAGGTGGTAACGGCAGCGGAGGTAATGGTGATACCGCGCTCCTGCTCCTGCACCATCCAGTCGGTGGTCGCGGCGCCGTCGTGCACCTCGCCCATCTTGTGGCTCAGACCTGTGTAGAACAGGATCCGCTCGGTAGTGGTAGTCTTGCCCGCGTCAACGTGCGCGCAGATACCGATGTTACGGTAGCGGTTAATTGCTGTAGTACGAGCCATAAAGCCCTCGCAAAATGATTGATGCTTGAATTAGAAGCGGTAGTGCGAGAACGCTTTGTTGGCTTCAGCCATACGGTGAACGTCTTCACGCTTCTTGACTGCAGCACCCTTGCCTTCAGCAGCATCCAGCAGCTCGCCAGCCAGGCGCAGAGCCATCGACTTCTCGCCGCGCTTGCGGGCGTAGTCTACGAGCCAGCGCATTGCCAGAGCGTTACGACGGGATGGGCGAACTTCAACCGGGACCTGGTAAGTGGCACCGCCGACACGGCGGGACTTTACTTCGACCAGCGGAGCGATGGCGTCGAGAGCTTTCTCGAAGATTTCCAGGGGGTCGCTGTTCTTGCGTGCTTTGACGGTATCCAGGGCACCGTAAACGATGCGCTCGGCTACGGCCTTCTTGCCGCTTTCCATCACGTGGTTCATGAACTTGGCGAGGATCTGGGATCCGTACTTCGGATCGTCAAGGATCTCACGTTTTGCTGCTACACGACGTCTTGGCATGATAAGCCCTCAAACGGTCTTCAGGTTAGCCCGGGACCAGGTCATTCGACCTACGCCCGACCTTACTCTTATCGACTCAAAAAAATGGATGTCTGCAAACGACCGATTACTTCGGACGCTTGGTACCGTACTTCGAACGACCCTGGTTACGGCCTTTGACGCCCGAAGTATCCAGAGAGCCGCGAACGGTGTGGTAACGAACACCTGGCAAGTCTTTTACACGGCCGCCACGGATCAGGACGACGCTGTGCTCTTGCAGGTTGTGGCCTTCACCGCCGATGTACGAGGAAACCTCGAAACCGTTGGTCAGACGCACACGGCATACTTTACGCAGTGCCGAGTTAGGTTTTTTCGGCGTGGTGGTGTACACACGGGTGCACACGCCACGACGCTGCGGGCAGTTCTGCAGCGCAGGAACGTCGGACTTCTCGACCGAACGCTTACGCGGCTGACGTACCAGCTGGTTGATAGTTGCCATCTACTAGCTCCACTGATTGTCTTGCGACTCTATTGTCTTGCAAGAAAGCCAAAAATTGGCGAGACGGAGCCTCACCAAATTTAAGGGTACAAAAGTCTAAAGAGGATCTTGCACCCAGTCAAGACGAGGCCCCGGCCCTCCCCGCCCGATCATCGGCAACAATTCATGTCGCCGATGGTCTTGCGAAGGGTGCCGGGGCCCTGCCCTGCACTTAGTTACCGCTGGAGTTCAGCGCTTCGGTCAGTGCGGCTTCCACCTCACTGGCGCTCACACGCAGCGGCTTGTCGGCATCACGGCGACGCTTGCGCTCGCTGTGGTAGGCCAGACCAGTACCGGCCGGGATCAGACGACCCACGACCACGTTCTCTTTCAGGCCGCGCAGGTAATCGCGCTTGCCGGTTACCGCCGCTTCGGTCAGTACGCGGGTGGTTTCCTGGAAGGAAGCCGCCGAGATGAACGATTCGGTGGACAGCGAGGCCTTGGTGATACCCAGCAGCACACGGGTGTACTTGGAGATGAACTTGTCTTCGGCGGCGAGACGCTCGTTCTCGACCAGCACCTGAGTCAGTTCCATCTGGTCGCCCTTGATGAAGCTGGAATCACCCGACTCGGCGATCTCGACCTTGCGCAGCATCTGACGCAGGATGGTCTCGATGTGCTTGTCGTTGATCTTAACGCCTTGCAGGCGGTAAACGTCCTGGATCTCGTTGACGATGTACTTCGCCAGCGCGCTCACACCCAGCAGGCGCAGGATGTCGTGCGGATCGCTCGGGCCGTCGGAGATAACTTCGCCGCGGTTTACCTGTTCGCCTTCGAAGACGTTCAGGTGGCGCCACTTCGGAATCAGCTCTTCGTACGGATCGCTACCGTCGGTCGGGGTAATGACCAGACGACGCTTGCCCTTGGTCTCCTTACCGAACGCGATGGTGCCGCTGACTTCAGCCAGGATCGAGGCTTCTTTCGGGCGACGCGCTTCGAACAGGTCGGCAACGCGCGGCAGACCACCGGTGATGTCACGGGTCTTCGACGTTTCTTGCGGGATACGCGCGATAACGTCACCGACGCCGATCTGGGCACCGTCAGCCACACCGACGAGGGCGTTGGCCGGCAGGAAGTACTGGGCCGGTACGTCGGTACCTGGCAGGTACAGGTCCTTGCCATTGGCGTCGACCATCTTGATCGCAGGACGGATTTCCTTGCCTGCGGCAGGGCGATCCTTGACGTCCATCACTTCAATGTTGGTCAGGCCGGTCAGTTCGTCGGTCTGGCGCTTGATGGTGATGTTCTCTTCCATGCCCACGAAGGTCACGGTACCTTTCAGCTCGGTAACGATCGGGTGGGTGTGCGGGTCCCACTTGGCGACGATGGCGCCAGCTTCGACCTTCTCACCTTCCTTGACCGAAATCACCGCACCGTAAGGCAGCTTGTAGCGCTCACGCTCACGGCCGAATTCGTCGGCAATGGCCAGCTCGCCGGAACGCGATACGGCAACCAGGTTGCCGTCGGCGCGCACGACCTGCTTCAGGTTGTGCAGACGCACCATGCCGCCATTCTTCACCTGGACGCTGTCGGCAGCCGAGGTACGGCTCGCAGCACCACCGATGTGGAACGTACGCATGGTCAGCTGGGTACCCGGCTCACCGATCGACTGTGCAGCGATAACGCCGACAGCTTCACCGATGTTCACCTGGTGACCGCGAGCCAGGTCACGACCGTAGCACTTGGCGCAGATGCCGTAGCGAGTTTCGCAGTTGATCGGCGAACGCACGATCACTTCGTCGATGCTGTTCAGCTCGATGAACTCGACCCACTGCTCGTCGACCAGGGTGCCGGCCGGAACGATGACGTCCTCGGTGCCTGGCTTGAACACGTCACGGGCGATGACACGGCCCAGTACACGCTCACCCAGCGGCTCGACAACGTCGCCGCCTTCGATGTGCGGGGTCATCAACAGACCCTGCTCGGTGCCACAGTCGATCTCGGTCACGACCAGATCCTGGGCAACGTCTACCAGACGGCGAGTCAGGTAACCGGAGTTCGCGGTCTTCAACGCGGTATCCGCCAGACCCTTACGAGCACCGTGGGTCGAGATGAAGTACTGCAGTACGCTCAGACCTTCACGGAAGTTCGCGGTGATCGGCGTCTCGATGATCGAGCCGTCCGGCTTGGCCATCAGGCCACGCATACCGGCCAGCTGACGGATCTGGGCCGCCGAACCACGAGCACCGGAGTCGGCCATCATGTACATCGAGTTGAAGGACTCTTGCTCGACTTCGTCGCCATTGCGGTCGATGACCTTCTCTTTCGAGAGGTTGGCCATCATCGCCTTGGAGACTTCGTCGTTCGCCTTGGACCACAAGTCGATGACCTTGTTGTACTTCTCGCCCTGGGTTACCAGGCCGGAGGCGTACTGGCTCTCGATTTCCTTCACTTCGTCGGTAGCGGTACCGATGATGCGGGCTTTCTCGTCCGGGATAACGAAGTCGTTAACACCGATCGAAACGCCGGAAATGGTCGAGTAGGCAAAACCGGTGTACATCAACTGGTCAGCGAAGATCACGGTCTCTTTCAGACCAACCACGCGGTAGCACTGGTTGATCAGCTTGGAGATCGCCTTTTTCTTCATCGGCTGGTTGACCACATCGTACGGCAGGCCTGCCGGTACAACCTGGAACAGCAACGCGCGGCCGACAGTGGTGTCGACGATGCGGGTGTTCTTGGTGATGCTGCCATCGCGATCTTTCACGGTCTCGTTGATACGAACCTTGATTTTCGCGTGCAGGGCGGCTTCGCCGGCGCGGAATACGCGGTCGACTTCCTGCAAGTCGGCGAATACGCGACCTTCGCCCTTGGCATTGATGGCTTCACGGGTCATGTAGTACAGACCCAGTACAACGTCCTGCGACGGAACGATGATTGGCTCACCGTTGGCTGGCGACAGGATGTTGTTGGTCGACATCATCAGCGCGCGCGCTTCCAGCTGGGCTTCCAGCGTCAGCGGCACGTGAACGGCCATCTGGTCACCGTCGAAGTCGGCGTTGTACGCGGCGCAGACCAGCGGGTGCAGCTGGATGGCCTTGCCTTCGATCAGAACCGGCTCGAACGCCTGGATACCCAGACGGTGCAGGGTCGGTGCACGGTTGAGCAGCACGGGGTGTTCGCGAATCACTTCAGCGAGAACGTCCCACACCTCTGGCAGCTCGCGCTCGACCATCTTCTTGGCAGCCTTGATGGTGGTCGCCAGACCACGCATTTCCAGCTTGCCGAAAATGAACGGCTTGAACAGCTCGAGGGCCATTTTCTTCGGAAGGCCGCACTGGTGCAGACGCAGGGTCGGGCCTACGGTAATTACCGAACGGCCGGAGTAGTCCACGCGCTTACCGAGCAAGTTCTGACGGAAGCGACCTTGCTTACCTTTGATCATGTCGGCCAGGGACTTCAGCGGACGCTTGTTCGAGCCAGTGATGGCGCGACCGCGACGGCCGTTGTCGAGCAGGGCGTCGACCGCTTCCTGCAACATGCGCTTTTCGTTGCGCACGATGATGTCCGGCGCCGACAGATCGAGCAGGCGCTTCAGACGATTGTTACGGTTGATCACCCGACGATACAGGTCGTTCAGGTCGGAGGTCGCGAAGCGGCCACCATCCAGCGGTACCAGCGGACGCAGGTCCGGCGGCAGTACTGGCAGGACGGTCAGGACCATCCACTCAGGCAGGTTGCCCGAGCCCTGGAAAGCTTCCATCAGCTTCAGGCGCTTGGACAGCTTCTTGATCTTGGTTTCCGAGTTGGTCTGCGGAATTTCTTCGCGCAGGCGGCCGATCTCGTGCTCCAGGTCGATAGCATGCAGCAGCTCGCGGACAGCCTCGGCACCCATGCGGGCGTCGAAGTCGTCACCGAACTCTTCCAGCGCTTCGAAGTACTGCTCGTCGTTCAGCAGCTGACCCTTCTCGAGGGTGGTCATGCCCGGGTCGATAACAACGTAGCTCTCGAAGTAGAGCACGCGCTCGATATCACGCAGGGTCATGTCCATCAGCAGGCCGATACGGGACGGCAGCGACTTCAGGAACCAGATGTGGGCAACCGGCGAGGCCAGTTCGATGTGCGCCATGCGCTCACGACGAACCTTGGCCAGGGCGACTTCAACGCCGCACTTCTCACAGATCACACCACGGTGCTTCAGGCGCTTGTACTTACCGCACAGGCACTCGTAGTCCTTGACTGGGCCAAAGATCTTGGCGCAGAACAGGCCGTCACGCTCAGGCTTGAACGTACGGTAGTTGATGGTTTCCGGCTTTTTGACTTCACCGAACGACCACGAACGGATCATTTCAGGCGACGCCAGACCGATGCGGATGGCGTCGAACTCTTCGACTTGACCCTGGTTTTTCAGCAAATTCAGTAGGTCTTTCAAGGCCTTTCCTCCTGGCGGAGCAGGGAGCGGGCATTACCTGCCCCACTCCCCTTCGCGTCACGTGTTATTCGGTTTCCAGATCGATATCGATACCGAGCGAACGGATCTCTTTGATCAACACGTTGAAGGACTCGGGCATGCCCGGCTCCATACGGTGATCGCCATCCACGATGTTCTTGTACATCTTGGTACGGCCGTTCACGTCGTCCGACTTCACTGTGAGCATTTCTTGCAGGGTGTATGCCGCGCCGTATGCTTCCAGCGCCCACACTTCCATCTCCCCGAAACGCTGACCACCGAACTGCGCCTTACCACCCAGCGGCTGCTGGGTAACCAGGCTGTAGGAACCAGTGGAACGCGCGTGCATCTTGTCGTCCACCAAGTGGTTCAGCTTGAGCATGTACATGTAACCAACGGTCACAGAACGCTCGAACTTGTTGCCGGTACGGCCGTCGAACAGCTGCATCTGGCCGCTTTCCGGCAGGTCTGCCAGCTTCAGCATGGCCTTGATCTCACGCTCCTTGGCACCATCGAAGACTGGAGTGGCCATAGGCACGCCTTTCTTCAGGTTGTTTGCCAGGGCCATGATCTCTTCGTCGGTGAACTCTTCCAGGTTCTCCTGACGACCACCGATCTCGTTGTAGATCTCGGTGAGGAAGGTACGCAGTTCGGCGGCCTTGCGCTGCTCTTCGATCATGCGGTCGATCTTCTCGCCCAGACCCTTGGCCGCGAGGCCCAGGTGGGTTTCGAGGATCTGACCGACGTTCATACGCGAAGGTACGCCCAGCGGGTTCAGTACGACGTCGACCGGAGTACCGTTGGCGTCGTGCGGCATGTCTTCGACCGGCATGATCACCGAGACGACACCCTTGTTACCGTGACGACCAGCCATCTTGTCACCCGGCTGGATGCGACGGCGGATAGCCAGGTAGACCTTGACGATCTTCAGTACGCCCGGTGCCAGGTCATCGCCCTGCTGCAGCTTGCGCTTCTTGTCTTCGAACTTGTCGTCCAGCAGGCGACGGCGATCGACGATGTACTGCTGAGCCTTTTCCAGCTGCTCGTTCAGCGCATCTTCGGCCATGCGCAGTTTGAACCACTGGCCGTGCTCCAGACCGTTCAGCACGTCGTCAGTGATCACGGTGCCTTTCTTCAGGCCCGCGCCACCGTCGACCACCTGGCCGTTCAGGGCGGAACGCAGACGCTCGAAGGTTGCGCCTTCGACGATGCGGAACTCTTCGTTGAGGTCCTTGCGGATCTCGTCCAGCTGCATCTTCTCGATGGCCAGGGCGCGGCTATCGCGCTCCACGCCATCACGGGTGAAGACCTGTACGTCGATGACGGTGCCCTTGGTACCGGTCGGTACACGCAGGGAGGTGTCTTTGACGTCGCTGGCCTTCTCACCGAAGATCGCGCGCAGCAGTTTTTCTTCCGGAGTCAGCTGGGTCTCGCCTTTCGGAGTGACCTTACCAACCAGGATGTCGCCAGCGCCGACTTCGGCGCCCACGTAGACGATACCGGCTTCGTCCAGCTTGTTCAGCGCAGCCTCACCCACGTTCGGGATGTCCGCGGTGATTTCTTCTGGGCCAAGCTTGGTGTCACGAGCCACACAGGTCAGTTCCTGGATGTGGATCGTGGTGAAGCGGTCTTCCTGGACCACACGCTCGGACAGGCAGATGGAGTCTTCGAAGTTGAAGCCGTTCCACGCCATGAACGCGATGCGCATGTTCTGGCCCAGTGCCAGCTCACCCATGTCGGTGGACGGACCGTCAGCCATGATGTCGCCACGCGCGACCACATCACCTTTGCTCACCAGCGGACGCTGGTTGATGCAGGTGTTCTGGTTCGAACGGGTGTACTTGGTGAGGTTGTAGATATCCACACCGGCTTCACCGGTCTCGACTTCGTCGTCAGCTACGCGCACAACGATACGGCTGGCGTCGACCGAGTCGATCACGCCACCGCGGCGAGCAACCACGCAGACACCGGAGTCACGGGCAACGTTGCGCTCCATGCCGGTACCGACCAGCGGCTTGTCAGCGCGCAGGGTTGGTACAGCCTGACGCTGCATGTTCGAACCCATCAACGCACGGTTGGCGTCGTCGTGCTCGAGGAACGGAATCAGCGACGCCGCGACCGAAACTACCTGCTTCGGCGAAACGTCCATCAGGGTGACGTCTTCCGGCGCCTTGACGGTGAATTCGTTCAGGTGACGAACGGCTACCAGTTCGTCGATCAGCTGCTTCTTCTCGTTCATTGCGGCCGAAGCCTGTGCAATGACGTGATCCGCTTCTTCGATCGCCGACAGGAACACGATGTCGTCGCTGACCACACCCTCTTTCACCACGCGGTACGGGCTTTCCAGGAAGCCGTACTGGTTGGTGCGGGCATAAGCGGCCAGGGAGTTGATCAGACCGATGTTCGGACCTTCCGGCGTTTCGATCGGGCACACGCGGCCGTAGTGGGTCGGGTGTACGTCACGGACTTCGAAGCCTGCGCGCTCACGGGTCAGACCACCAGGGCCGAGCGCGGAGACACGGCGCTTGTGGGTGATCTCGGAGAGCGGGTTGTTCTGGTCCATGAACTGCGAGAGCTGGCTGGAGCCGAAGAACTCTTTCACCGCTGCCGCTACCGGCTTGGCGTTGATCAGGTCCTGAGGCATCAGGCCTTCGCTTTCGGCCATCGACAGACGCTCTTTGACCGCGCGCTCTACACGCACCAGGCCAACGCGGAACTGGTTCTCGGCCATCTCGCCGACGCAACGGACGCGACGGTTACCCAGGTGGTCGATGTCGTCGACAATGCCTTTGCCGTTACGGATATCGACCAGGGTCTTCAGGACCTCGACGATGTCTTCCTTGCTCAGCACGCCCGAACCTTCGATTTCGGTACGACCGATACGACGGTTGAACTTCATGCGGCCGACGGCAGACAGGTCGTAACGCTCGGCGCTGAAGAACAGGTTGTTGAACAGGGTTTCGGCGGCGTCCTTGGTTGGCGGCTCGCCAGGACGCATCATGCGGTAGATCTCGACCAGCGCTTCCAGTTGGTTGCTGGTGGTGTCGATCTTCAGGGTGTCCGAAATGAACGGACCGCAATCGATGTCGTTGGTGTACAGCGTCTCGATGCGAACAACCTGGGCCTTGGCGATCTTGACCAGCAGGTCGGTGGTCAGCTCGGTGTTGCATTCGGCCAGGATCTCGCCGGTAGCCGGGTGCACGATCGCCTTGGCGGTAGTGCGGCCCAGTACGTACTCAAGCGGAACGTCCAGCTCTTTCACGCCAGCCTTTTCCAGCTGGTTGATGTGGCGCGCGGTGATACGGCGGCCCTGCTCGACGATGACCTTGCCGCTGCCGTCATGAATGTCCATGACCGCGACTTCACCACGCAGGCGCTGTGGCACCAGTTCCAGGCTGAGTTTCTCGCCGGACAGGTGGAACACGTTGGTGGTGTAGAAGGTGTTGAGTACTTCTTCGGTGCTGTAACCCAGGGCACGCAGCAGTACCGAGGCCGGCAGTTTGCGGCGACGGTCGATACGCACGAACACGCAGTCCTTCGGGTCGAACTCGAAGTCCAGCCAGGAACCGCGGTAAGGGATGATGCGCGCGGAGTACAGCAGCTTGCCGGAGCTGTGGGTCTTGCCACGGTCGTGGTCGAAGAACACACCCGGCGAACGGTGCAGCTGAGATACGATTACACGCTCGGTACCGTTGATAACGAAGGTACCGTTTTCAGTCATCAGGGGGATTTCACCCATGTAGACTTCTTGCTCTTTGATGTCCTTGATCGCTTTGTTCGACGATTCCTTGTCGAAGATGATCAGGCGCACCTTCACCCGCAGCGGGACCGCGAAGGTCACACCGCGCAGGACACATTCCTTCACATCGAAGGCCGGCTCGCCCAGGCGATAGCCGACGTACTCCAGGGCAGCATTGCCGGAGTAGCTGATGATCGGGAATACCGATTTGAAGGCCGCATGCAGACCGACGTCGCGGAACTGATCCTTGGATGCTCCCGCCTGCAGGAATTCGCGATACGAATCCAGCTGGATGGCCAGGAGGTAAGGCACATCCATGACGTCCGGCAACTTGCTAAAGTCCTTGCGGATACGTTTTTTCTCAGTGTATGAGTAAGCCATCAGCATTCCCCAGCTTGGTCACCTGCTTGTTTGGCATCTCCCGGCGGGAGCAGCCAGAAAATCGTGCAAACCCCTTGGTTTGCGCCACCGTCTTGGTGGTTGCCGCTCGTTATCGGGGCCGACCTGATCGGCCACCAATAACGGAAAAAGGCCGGTGGCATAAGCCACCAGCCATCAGCCCTTCGCTCAACGCTCGGACTGGAGTCGCAAAGTCGAAATTACTTCAGCTCGACTTTAGCGCCTGCTTCTTCCAGCTTCTTCTTCGCGTCTTCAGCGGCTTCTTTCGAAACGCCTTCAGCGATAACCTGAGGAGCGCCGTCGACTTTCTCTTTGGCTTCTTTCAGGCCCAGACCGGTCAGTTCACGAACTGCCTTGATCACGTTGACCTTCTTGTCGCCAGCTTCGGTCAGAACGACGTTGAACTCGGTTTGCTCTTCAGCAGCAGCAGCGGCAACAGCTGGGCCAGCGGCAACAGCGGCAGCAGCGGTAACGCCGAAGGTTTCTTCCATCGCTTTGATCAGCTCAACAATTTCCAGAACGGTTTTCTGGCCGATTGCTTCGATGATTTGCTCGTTAGTCAGAGACATGACTTAAATCCTGTATTGGGGTGACAGCCTACGCAGCCATCAAATTAAACATATGATTTTGAAAGGGTTGCGCGTGCCTTAGGCAGCAGCAGCTTCTTTCTGGTCGCGCAGAGCTGCCAGAGTGCGAGCCAGCTTGCTGGTTGCACCTTGGATTACGCTCATCAGCTGTGCGATAGCCTCGTCGCGAGTTGGCAGGGTTGCCAGCACGTCGATCTGGTTAGCGGCAAGGAACTTGCCGTCAAACGCAGCTGCCTTGATCTCGAACTTGTCCTGACCCTTGGCGAACTCTTTGAACAGACGAGCAGCAGCGCCCGGGTGTTCGTTGGAGAAAGCAATCAGGGTCGGGCCTTTGAACGCGTCGTTGAGGATCGAGAATTCGGTGCCTTCAACAGCGCGCTTGAGCAGGGTGTTACGTACGACACGTACGTAAACGCCAGCCTCGCGGGCCTCTTTACGGAGTCCGGTCATTGCGCCTACAGTCACACCACGGGCATCGGCCACGACAGCGGACAGAGCGACTTTGGCAGCCTCGTTGACTTCAGCGACGATGGCCTTCTTGTCTTCGAGTTTAATTGCCACGGGTTTACTCCTGGTTTCTACCGTTTCATCTGGCCGGAGCCAGATGTCGTTTTGGTGTCTGATTCGCGAACGAATCGGGAGCACCATCTGCGTAGGCTTGAGGTTTAAGGCTTGCGCCGCCTACGGTCTTGGATAGCCCCCGCCAGGCAGGGACCCCAATTTTCAGCAGCCGGTGCGACCAGGTCGCACCGGCCGAGCATTACACGTTCAGCGAGCTCTGATCGATGATCAGACCTGGGCCCATGGTGGTGCTCAGGGTAACGCGCTTGACGTAGATACCTTTCGAGGAAGCTGGCTTGATACGCTTCAGATCAGCGATCAGGGCTTCAACGTTTTCCTTCAGCTTGCCGGCCTCGAAGCCAACCTTGCCAACGGAGGTGTGGATGATACCGTTCTTGTCGGTACGGTAGCGAACCTGACCAGCCTTGGCGTTTTTCACGGCAGTGGCTACGTCTGGAGTAACAGTACCGACTTTCGGGTTAGGCATCAGGCCGCGAGGACCCAGAACCTGACCCAGCTGACCGACAACGCGCATGGCATCAGGCGATGCGATGACGACGTCATAGTTCAGGTCGCCGCCTTTCATTTCGGCAGCCAGATCGTCCATACCTACACGGTCAGCGCCGGCAGCCAGAGCGGCTTCAGCAGCTGGACCCTGGGTGAAGACGGCAACACGTACGGTCTTGCCAGTGCCGTGTGGCAGCACGGTAGCGCTACGAACGACCTGGTCGGATTTACGCGGGTCAACACCGAGGTTAACGGCGATGTCGTAGGATTCTACGAACTTGGCAGTCGGCAGCGAAGCCAGCAGGGTTGCAGCTTCTTCGAAGTTGTAGGCCTTGCCTGCTTCGATTTTCTCGGCGATTGCCTTTTGACGCTTGGTCAGCTTAGCCATTACACACCCTCCACGTTCAGGCCCATGCTGCGGGCAGAGCCAGCGATGGTGCGTACAGCTGCGTCCAGGTCAGCGGCGGTCAGGTCAGCCTGCTTAGCCTTGGCGATATCTTCCAGCTGAGCACGGGTAACGGTACCGACCTTGACAGTGTTCGGGCGAGCCGAACCGCTGGTCAGGCCAGCAGCTTTCTTCAGCAGAACCGAGGCAGGGGTGCTCTTGGTTTCGAAGGTGAAGCTACGGTCACTGTAGACAGTGATGATCACTGGAGTCGGCAGACCTGGCTCTTGACCCTGAGTACGGGCGTTGAAGGCCTTGCAGAATTCCATGATGTTCACACCGTGTTGACCCAGTGCTGGACCAACGGGTGGGCTTGGGTTGGCCTGGCCGGCCTTTACTTGCAGCTTGATGTAAGCCTGAATCTTCTTAGCCATGAGCTACTCCAAAATCGGGTACGAACGCCAGATGGCTCCCCGGATGACTTGCGTTTTATCCCAGTGACGACAAAACCCCGCAGCACATAGGGCTGCGGGGTATGGGATGCTGCGTTCCGCTAGACCTTCTCGACCTGGCTGAACTCGAGCTCCACCGGAGTAGAGCGACCGAAAATGAGCACTGCAACCTGCAGACGGCTCTTCTCGTAGTTAACTTCTTCGACGCTACCATTAAAGTCAGCGAAGGGACCGTCAATGACGCGAACCACTTCACCCGGCTCGAACAGCGTCTTCGGCTTCGGCTTGTCACTGCCGTCGGCTACGCGACGCAGGATGGCCTCAGCTTCTTTATCAGTGATAGGCGCAGGCTTGTCCGCGGTACCACCAATGAAACCCATGACCCGAGGGGTATCCTTGACAAGGTGCCAAGTCCCTTCGTTCATTTCCATCTGGACCAATACATAGCCAGGGAAGAATTTGCGCTCGCTCTTGCGCTTCTGGCCATTGCGCATCTCGACGACTTCTTCGGTCGGGACCAGGATCTCGCCGAACTCGTCTTCCATGCCAGCCAGCTTGACACGCTCGATCAGGGAGCGCATGACATGCTTCTCGTAACCCGAGTAAGCATGAACAACATACCAACGCTTAGCCACGAGACACCCTTAGCCAACGATCAAGGAGACCAACCAGCCGAGCAGGGAGTCGAGCCCCCACAGCAGCAGCGCCATAACCAGGACTACAGCCACGACAATCAGCGTGGTCTGAGTGGTTTCTTGGCGAGTTGGCCACACGACTTTACGAATCTCGGTACGAGCTTCCTTCGCCAGCGCAAAGAACGACTTGCCTTTGGCGGTCTGCAGGGCAACAAAGCCAGCGACTGCAGCCAAAGCGAGCAGGACGAGTACGCGGTACAGGATCGGGGAGGCGGAGTAATACTGATTACCCACAACACCTACGACTACCAATGCAACAACAGCCAGCCACTTGAACAGATCAAAACGCGATTCTTGGGCTTCAGTTTTGGGAGTCATCAAGGAGGATCCTGTGAGAAGAAAGCCAATCACACCGAGGTGAATGGCAGGTCAGGAGGGAATCGAACCCCCAACCTACGGTTTTGGAGACCGTCGCTCTGCCAATTGAGCTACTGACCTATAACACTGTATCAGGCCGGCCATTATACCGGCCCGATCATTTAAATCAACTACTTATTCAATAATTTTTGCCACGACACCGGCGCCGACGGTACGACCGCCTTCACGGATAGCGAAGCGCAGACCGTCTTCCATCGCGATGGTCTTGATCAGGGTGACAGTCATCTGAATGTTGTCACCTGGCATTACCATTTCAACGCCTTCCGGCAGCTCGCAGTTACCGGTCACGTCAGTGGTACGGAAGTAGAACTGAGGACGGTAGCCTTTGAAGAACGGAGTGTGACGGCCGCCTTCTTCCTTCGACAGGACGTAGACTTCTGCGGTGAACTTGGTGTGCGGCTTGACCGAACCTGGCTTGACCAGAACCTGGCCACGCTCAACGTCGTCACGCTTGGTACCACGCAGCAGGACGCCGCAGTTCTCGCCAGCACGACCTTCGTCCAGCAGCTTGCGGAACATCTCAACGCCGGTGCAGGTGGTGGTGGTGGTGTCACGCAGACCAACGATTTCCAGCGGATCTTGAACGCGGACGATACCACGCTCGATACGGCCGGTAACAACGGTACCACGACCCGAGATCGAGAATACGTCTTCGATTGGCATCAGGAACGGCTGGTCGATGGCACGAACTGGCTCAGGGATGTAGGCATCCAGAGTTTCTACCAGCTTCTTGACAGCGGTAGTACCCATTTCGTTGTCGTCTTTGCCTTCCAGGGCCATACGAGCCGAACCGATGATGATCGGGGTGTCGTCGCCTGGGAAGTCGTAGGTGGACAGCAGGTCGCGAACTTCCATCTCGACCAGTTCCAGCAGCTCAGCGTCGTCTACCAGGTCAGCCTTGTTCAGGAAGACCACGATGTACGGAACGCCAACCTGACGGGACAGCAGGATGTGCTCACGGGTTTGTGGCATCGGACCATCGGCGGCCGAGCAAACCAGGATCGCGCCGTCCATCTGGGCAGCACCGGTGATCATGTTCTTCACGTAGTCAGCGTGACCTGGGCAGTCAACGTGAGCGTAGTGACGAATGTTCGAGTTGTACTCGACGTGAGCGGTGTTGATGGTGATACCGCGTGCTTTTTCTTCTGGAGCCGAGTCGATCTTGTCGAACTCAACGACGGCCGAACCGAAAACTTCGGAGCAGACGCGAGTCAGCGCTGCAGTCAGAGTGGTCTTACCGTGGTCAACGTGGCCGATAGTGCCGACGTTAACGTGAGGTAGGGAACGATCAAACTTTTCCTTAGCCATCGATACAATCCTCCGCAGAAGAAATAGATATACCGCTGATAAAACAAAGGCAGATATTTTCATATCTGCCTTGTTTATATGGAGCTCTTGAGCGGATTTGAACCGCTGACCTCACCCTTACCAAGGGTGTGCTCTACCAACTGAGCTACAAGAGCGAAACACTTTGCGCAACAACTGCAAACTTGGAGCGGGTAGCGGGAATCGAACCCGCATCATCAGCTTGGAAGGCTGAGGTTCTACCACTAAACTATACCCGCGGAGCTTGCGGCTCTCGCTGAAACTGGTGGAGGGAGAAGGATTCGAACCTTCGAAGCTCTCGCAACGGATTTACAGTCCGTCCCCTTTGACCGCTCGGGAATCCCTCCAGATGTGGCCGGCATTCTACTTGGCTGCCGCCCTAGCGTCAAGCTTTTTTTCAAATTTTTTCAATCAAATCTGAAGCTTAGCTACTTTGACACTGCCTCCAGCTCTACCACCTCAGTGGTGTTCCCTGTGAAGCGGGCGCCATTCTATCAAGCTATTCAGCAGTTGCAATACCCTCGCACAAAATAATTTTGTGTTTTAAGTCTTTGAAATCCTTGGAAAGAGTCGCCAGTACAGCCTGGTCCAGCAAACGCTCGCTCTCCGGCGCGACTTTGAGCCAGAAACCTTCGGCACCAGGCAGCTGGCCAGCAAGCGGTTGCGCGGAAATATCCAGGCTCAACAAGCGCTGGCGCAGCATATCCAGTTGCTCACGAGCAGGCACACCCCCCACGACCAGGCACTCATCGCGACGGCGGGGCGACGCCGCAGTACCGGTCTCACGCAGCAGGCGTATCTCCTGCTGAGAGCCCTTGTACAAAGACAGCGGGGCGACCTCCTTGGCCTTCAAAGGAGCTTCCTGCTGATGCCAGACGTAATAAAAGACGTTCAACACAACCAACAGCAGAAACAACCAGCGCATAGTCACCTCAATTCAACGGGCAGGCGATGGCCAAGCCGACAAATACCAGGTCCGGGACAATTCGCGCCTCGGGTACAGCCTCGCGGACCAGGGGCGCATCACCTCCAGTCAGGAAGACAGTAAAACCTTCCCCCAGAAGCGCACCTGCTTGTTCCATCTGTGTACGCGCAAAGCCCTGGAGCATCAATACACAACCACGCTCTACCGCCTCGACCGTCGAGCGGCCTGGCTCAAGGCTGTTCAGCGCGCGCTCAGCGGAAGCATCGTCATAGCGAATGCGGCGGGTATGAGTGCGCAACTGGCTGCGCATCAAGGGCATGCCGGGGCAGATGTACCCTCCCAGGTGCTCACCATCCGCAGCAACGAAGTCAGCCTTGGCCGCAGTGCCAAAATCAATGACCAGGCAGGCCCCTTTCGCCAGGTGATAGGCACCCAGAGCGCCAAGCCAACGATCCATGCCCAGGCGCTGGTAATCCTCATAGCCATTACGGACTCCGGCCATTTCTCTTACTGGCTGCGCCACGCACACCTCTATAGAGAAAGCACCCTGGAGCAATGCGCACAAAGATGATGTCTCCTCCTCGCTGCGCACACTGACCATTCGGCAACCGGTGAGACGCAATGCCGGTAACGAGGCAACCGCAGCCAGCAGCGCCTGGTCGGAGTCGACGACCCCCCCTCCGGCAATAGCAGCATCTGCGATATGGATGACACGCCACTTTATAAAGCTGTTTCCACAGTCGAGCTCAAGAATCATCACGCAACCTCAGGCTGAGCTCACCACCGCTGTAGCTCTTTTCCACACCATCGACATCAAGGCGCAGTCCACCCTGACCGTCCACTCCAAGCACCACGCCGTCGATCCGGGTATTTCCTGCCACGAGCGAGACTTTCCGCCCCTGCCATAGGTGCGCCTGCTCCCACTCCTCCTGGAATGCCGCAAAACCATACCGACGATGACGAGCCAGCTCATGTTGCAGCTGCTGAGTAAGCAAAGCGACCAGATGATTACGATCGATCACCTTGCCGGTCTGCGTCCGCATCGATGACCAGGCCTGATCGACCTGGTCATTGTGCTGCATGTTGACATTGATACCGATTCCCAACACCACGTGACAGACATCTGCAGGATCGCCGACCAGCTCGAGCAGGATTCCGGTGATCTTCTTTCCACCGGCCAGCACATCATTGGGCCACTTGAGCCCTACATCTTGAAGCCCAAAGGCTTGCAGCGTACGCATGACAGCCAAGCCGACGACCAGACTCAGCCCTTCCAACTGACGCATGCCACCTTCGACGCGCAGCACCACACTGTAATAGAGGTTTTCCGCGAAGGGGCTGACCCACTGCCGACCACGGCGCCCACGCCCGGCAGACTGACGCTCGGCCAGCACTACGAACGGCGCGCTTTGCTCGGCAGCAGCAAGCCGCAACCCCTCTGCGTTGGTCGAGTCGATATCCTGGTGTATGAACAGTGGCCACTGCTCCCCTTGCGAAAAGCCGACGATTGCCTGCTCTTCCAGCAAGTTCAGCGGAGAAGCCAGTTGATAGCCACGCCCACGAACCTTGTGAACGGTCAGGTTAAGATCGCTCTCGAGGTGCTGTAGCTGCTTCCATACGGCACTGCGACTCACTCCGAGGGCAGCCCCCAGAGCCTCGCCAGAATGGAACCGGCCATCCTTGAGGAGATTCAACAACTTCAGCATGCCAGTCTCGATTTTGAATAAGGCTGGCATGATAGCCATGGGTAGTAGGCTTGCATAGGAAAAGGGGCCTATCGGACTACCCTGTTGGAGCCGGCG
>NZ_JAMSHW010000027.1:0-62769 GCF_023757525.1 Pseudomonas sp. MWU13-3659
GTGATCAGGCCTTGTTTTTCGCCGGTGACGGCCATGTAGGCGGGAGTTGCCATGTGTTGCTCTCCTTGCTTGAAAAAATCGCCCGGTGGCAAATATTGCCAACCGGGAAGTCCATAAACACAAACATCATGCCACTGAATTTTTATTATTAAAATTCAGTTAGTTAAACAACACTCAATTGAGTGATTGGCGCGAGATGAATCACTCAAAAGTTGTGCATTAGATTGAAAAATCAAAAGCCATGACGTTCAGCGCAAAAACGATAGGGAATGGTTACCTAACTGGAAAGTCAGGCGACTGCTCTAAATCATGAAGGAAACTTCCAGCACTACTGCTATTCAATAAACACAATTGGCACTTTTGCTCCGAGACGATCTGGCCACCACCCCGATAGACGTGTACTCTCTTGCCCACTCGTATTGCCGTGGCTGCTGAACCCGGTTAACCACGAGGAATCACCCATGGAAAGATCACGCGCCTGGCGACGCGCCCAGGCCCGCAAGCACACTGAATACGCCGCGGTGCGGCCGCTGGCATTCAAGCCAGAAAAGAACTGGAAGCTGCTCTACACCCGCGCCTCGAAACTGGCGAGGGCACGCCAGCTCGGCTTCAGCTACCCCATCCGCACCACTCGCCAACTGTTGGACCAAGCGTGACCAATCTCCTGTTCATCTGCAGCCGCAACCAGTGGCGCAGCCCCACCGCCGAGATGATCTGGCGCCGTCGCCCGGGCTTTGACGCCCGGTCGGCGGGCACCAGCCCGAATGCGCGCAAGCCTGTCAGCCCGGCGGACATCCGCTGGGCCGATGTCATCTTCGTGATGGAACGCAAACACCAGCAGCGCTTGCTGGCCCAGTTTGCTCGGCTGCTGGAACACAAACGGCTGCATGTGCTCGACATCCCCGACGACTTCCACTACATGGACCCTGAGCTTGTGCTGGTCCTGGAAGCCGCAGTGGCACCGCACCTGGCGCAGGAACCGTAGCCACCACTCAGAACACCACCGACCGGCGATGCTCGGCCGTCGCCACCACCCTCCCACGCTTGAGCACTGCCAACCGCGCCGGCAGGTCGAGGATCACATCGCTGACGCGCTGGGTATCCACCAGCACCAGGTCCGCATCCTTGCCCACGGCCAGGCCATGGTCGCGCAAGCCCAAGGCCCTGGCCGGGTTCGTCGTGAGCATCGCCAACACCGTGGCCTGGTCATCCGCCCCGCCCAGGTGGCAGGCGGGGATGGCCAGTTGCGCGATATTCAGCAGGTCACCCGTGCCATAGGGGGTGAATGCGTTGCGAATGTTGTTGGTGGCCAGGCACACGTTCACCCCGCCATCGCGCAAGGCTCGCACCGGTGTCAGGGTGCGGCGCACATTATGGCTGTCGCCACGGGCGCCCAGGTGCAGGTCGGTGGCCGGCAGGCACATCACGCTGATACCGGCCTCGCGCAGCAGCGCGACGATACGCGCCTGCCGTTCGGGCTCGACGGCCGCCAGGCTGGTCAGGTGGCCGACACACACCCGTCCCTGGTAACCCTCGGCGAGGGTCCGGCGGGCCACGTATTCGATGGTCATCTGCTCGGCGTCATCGGCGAAGTCCTGGCGCAGGTCGATGTCCTTGTCGTAGCGCCTGGCCAGGTCGAAGACGAAATCGATGTGCTCCAGGGGCGATACGTCGTTGTAGGGAATGCCGCCGACCACATCGGCGCCCTTCTCCATCGCCTCGACCATCATCGCCTTCATGCCGGGCCACTTGAGGATGCCTTCCTGGGGGAAGGCGACCACCTGGATATCGATGACATCACGGAATGCTTCCCGCAGCTCCAGCACCACATCCAGGCCGGTGAAACCCTGGGCGGGGTCGAACTCGGCGTGGGCCCGCACATGGGTGGTGCCAGCCTGCACCAGTGCACGCAACACCTGGGTCGAGCGCTCGCGAATGTCTTCGCGGGTGAGCGTGGGCTTGAGCTCGGCGGTGACGGCGATCGCTTCCTTCAAGGTGCCGGAGCGGTTGGCCTTGCGTTGCATGACGTTGGCTTTTTCCAGGTGCAGGTGGCCTTCGACGAAGCCTGGGATCAGGACATTGCCGTTGCCTTGGATTTCCTGGGTGGCCGTTGCGGTGATCGTTGGAGCGATTTCAGTGATTTTGCCGTTGTGCACGGCCACATCCATCAAGGGTTTTGCATCGTCGATGCGGACATTTCTGATGATCAGGTCCATGCCGTCGTTCCTCGTAATCAGTCATTACGGTCGACACCCTGTAACCGCGATGAGGGACAACGCGGTGGATGGCACCGGCCTTGCCGGTGTTCGCGGGGCAAGCCCGCGCCTACAGGGGGCCCATATCGTTTGTGGAAATGGCCCGGCCGCCCTGTGGTGGTCGGGCCATGTCCCTACAACTGGATCAGAACGGCTTGGTCGGCAGGTACTTGCCATCCAGGGTGATAACCGCGCGGGAACCGCCTTCCGGATCGTCGACCTTCTTCACGTCCAGCTTGAAGTTGATGGCGCTGATGATGCCGTCGCCGAACTTCTCGTGGACCAGCGCCTTGAGCGTGGTGCCGTACACCTGGAGCATCTCGTAGAAGCGGTAGATGGTCGGGTCGGTCGGCACGCCGCCCGCGATACTGCCGCGCAGCGGGATGGTCTGCAGCAGGGCGATGCCGTCGGCATCGAGGCCGAGCTTGTCACCCACCACCTGGGCGGCGCTGGCCGGCAGCGGGTGCTGGCCCAGCAGCGCGGCGGTGACGAAGGCTTCGGACAAGCCGGTGCCTTCGGTGATCTGGGCGAACGACAGGTCCTTGCGGGCCTTGGCCAGGAGGATGACTTCGCTCAGGGCAAGGCGGGCGTTCTGGCTGATTTGCGACTGGATCATGGGGTGTCTCCTTGGGTTGAAAATCGGGTTCAGGCAACGTGCCGGGAAGCATGGGAAACAGCGCGGACTTCAGGGTTGTCCGCCAGGGATACGAACTGGCCGGTGCGTCCGTCGAAGGCGTCGATACGGCCGCTCTCGATGTCGTAGATCCAGCCGTGCAGGGCCACGCGACCCTCTTCCAGAGCCAGGCGCACCGAGGGATGGGTTTGAATGTTGGCCAACTGGGCGATCACGTTCTCGCGCACCATGGCCTCGACCTTGGCGTGGGGGCTGCGGTGCTGGCGAGCCTCGTTCACCACCCGGGCCGAGTCGGCGTAGCGCAGCCAGCCGGCCACGGCGGGCATATGGTCCAGGCACTTGCAGGTGGCGATGGCGGTCATCGCACCGCAGTCGGAGTGGCCGCAGATGACGATGTCGGCCACTTGCAGCGCGGCGACGGCATATTCGACCGAGGCCGACACCCCGCCGGGCTCAGGGCCGTAGGACGGCACGATGTTGCCGGCGTTGCGGATGACGAACAGGTCGCCCGGTTCGCGCTGGGTGACCAGCTCGGGCACCAGGCGGCTGTCGGAACAGGAGATGAACAGCGCCCGTGGGCTTTGCTGGGTGGCCAGGTCCTTGAACAGCTTGACCCGTTCAGGGAAGGCATCGCGCTGGAACTTCAGGAAGCCGTCGATGATGTCTTGCATGGCTGATGCCTCAGTGTCGCGGTGTGTGAGGCAAAGGTTAGGCGCAGCGTTACATAAGGTAAAAGTCTCATTTATGATGCATGGCATCAGATTATCTTA
Source organism: Pseudomonas sp. MWU13-3659 (assembly GCF_023757525.1). Classification (NCBI taxonomy): domain Bacteria; kingdom Pseudomonadati; phylum Pseudomonadota; class Gammaproteobacteria; order Pseudomonadales; family Pseudomonadaceae; genus Pseudomonas; species Pseudomonas sp. MWU13-3659. The sequence goes on from NZ_JAMSHW010000027.1 coordinate 3,660, forward strand.
TGGAGCGAAGCATGCTTGCCCGGCATATCCAGTACTTTCTCGCGGTCGCGCAACACCACAGCTTCACCCGGGCGGCGGCAGCCCTGCATGTCTCCCAGCCCGCGCTTTCGCAGCAGGTCAGGCAACTGGAGGAAAGCCTCGGGGCGCAGTTGTTCGATCGCTCGGGACGCACGACACGGCTGACCGATGCCGGCGAGGTCTATCTGCGTTATGCGAAACGGGCGTCGCAGGAACTGCAGGAGGCCAGGCGCGCGATCCATGACGTGAGCGACCTCAGCCGCGGCTCATTGCGGGTGGCGGTGACGCCCACCTTTACCAGCTATCTGGTCGGCCCCTTGGTCGAAGCCTTCCACAGCCGATACCCGAATATCACCCTGAACCTGCGCGAAATCGCCCAGGAGCGCATGGAGGAACTGCTGTTGGCGGACGAGCTGGATGTCGGTATCGCCTTCGACGAGCTTCACGCCCAGGACATCGACACCTACCCGCTGCTGGTCGAAACCCTGGCGCTGGTGGTCGGCAGCCAGCACCCGTTGGCCCATGCGAGCGCCATCGGGCCGCAGGCTTTGAACCATGAATCGATGATCCTGCTCAGCGCCGAATTCGCCACCCGCGAACAGATCGAGCGCTACTGCCGGCAGCACGGTATCCGCCCGCACGTAAAGATGGAGGCCAACGCCATCGGCGCGGTGATCGAGGTGGTGCGCAGGACGACGCTGTCGACCCTGCTGCCCGCCACCCTCGCCCTGGCGCATGACGACCTGGCCGCCATCGCCCTCGACCCGTTGCGCCTGCAACGCACGGCCGTGCTCATGCAGCGCAGGGGTGTCTACCAGACGGCGGCGGCGCAGGCCTTCATAGCGCTGGCCAAAGAGGTGGCCGCACAGTTGGAGCGCTGCTGAGGCTCAGCTCAACTGCGCAATCAGCACCGCATTGGTGTAGATCAGGCTGCCATCGCTGGCCCGATGCCCGACCAGGTGGAACTGGCCACGCTCATCGTTGCTCAGGTAAACGCGCAGGCGGCAGTCGGACAGCGGGCCGTAGCCTTCGGGCAAGACCAGGTTCAACGTGGCCATGTCGACCTCCACCATCGCTTCGGGCTCGTGGCTTTGCTGCAGGCGCTCTTCGGCCTGCTCCAGCGCCGTGTGGGTCGCGCCCTGGATGTCGAAGTGAATGTCGCCCACCGGGGTGGACCGGCGATCGCCGTTACCTTTGCACCAGCCTTCGATTGTCAGGGTACTCATGGCGAGTCCTCGTTTGATCACTGTCGAAAGGGTTGACTGCGCCACGTTCCGAATCGTTCCAATGGGTGACCCGGCGTACTCAAGCACCCTTTGCCAATGCGCGCTCCATCTCCCTGGCCTGCACCCGAAGCGCCTGGCAGAACGGTTCCAGCACTGCTGACGCGGGGCGCATTTCCGGTCGGATCAGCATCACCTGATACGGTACCGAGAGACTCAAACGCCGCATGGGCAGCCCACCCTGCCCTGCCTCCAACCCGCTTAGCGGGTTGATGATCGCCACGCCCAACCCTTGGCGGACCATGGCGCATACCGAGGCGGCGCTGGTGGTTTCGATCACCGTGCGCCGGTTCACCCCAGCCTCGCGGAAATGTCGGTCCAGCTGTTGCCGGTAGCTGTCCAGGCTGGCCAGGTTGATGAAGTCGATCTCATGGAAGTCGTGCAGCTCGAGCACCGGCTTGGCCAGCAACGGGTGATGCTCGGGCAACACGCAGACCATGTCGGCGCTGAACAGCAGTTCCCCGACCGCGCCCCTTGGCACCTGCGCGGTTTCGGTCAGGCCGAGGTCGTGCTGCTGGGCGACCAGTGACTCTTCCAGCAGTGGCGACTCCTGCGCGGTGATGCTCACGCTGACGCCCGGGTGTTGCTGGTGGAACGCCTTGCAGGCCTTGGGCAGCAGGGTTTGCGAGAACAGCGGCAGGCAGGTGATGGCCAGCCGGCCTTGCTCGAAATTGCGGATGGCCTGGGCGAAGCGGTCGATGCGTTCCAGGCCGACGAAGGCGCGCTCGACTTCCTCGATCAGCAGCAAGGCCTGGGCCGTGGGCACCAGCCGCCCGCCTTCGCGCTCGAACAGGGTCAGGCCGGTGACCTGCTCCATGCGCCCCAGCTCTCGGCTGACGGTGGGCTGCGAGGTGAACAGCAGCCGGGCGGCACCAGTGACGCTGCCGGCGGCCATGATGGCGCGGAACACTTCGATGTGGCGGATGGTGAGTTTCATGGGGCATGCAACACCTGAACGTTTGGCAGGGCCCTGTAGGAGCGGGCTTGTCCCGCGAACACCGGCAACGCGGTGGATGGCACCGGCTTTGCCGGTGTTCGCGGGACAAGCCCGCTCCTACAGCCGTCGAATGTATATCAAATACGGATGGCCTTCTGAAAATTAGCTATTTTTATGAATCATCCAACTCGCTCAAGATCGGTGTATCCATTACAAGGAACACCACCATGACCACCACCCTCCTGGCCCAGGCCGTCCGCCAGCACGGCTCCCCGCTGTGGGCCTACGACGCCCAGACCATCCACCAGCGTATCGACCAGCTCCTGCAGCACTTCGACACAGTACGTTTCGCGCAGAAGGCCAACCCCAACCTGCACGTTCTGCGCCTGATGCGCGAGCGTGGCCTGGTGCTTGACGCCGTGTCGCTGGGTGAGATGGAGCGGGCCTTCGCGGCTGGCGCGACCGTGGATGGCGAACCGGCCGGCGTGGTGCTGACCTGCGATGTGCTGGACCAACCGACCCTGGCGCGGGTAGTCACCACGAAGATCGAGGTGAACGCCGGCTCCATCGACATGCTGCGCCAGCTGGGCGAACGCTCCCCCGGGCACCGCGTATGGCTGCGCATCAACCCCGGCTTCGGCCACGGCCACAGCCGCAAGACCAACACCGGCGGCGAGAACAGCAAGCACGGTATCTGGCACGAGCAGTTGCCCGAGGCGCTGGCCTGCGTGAAACAGTTCGGCCTGCACTTGGTGGGCGTGCACATGCATATCGGCTCGGGGGTGGATTACCAGCATCTGGAACAGGTGGCCGGCGCCATGGTCGGGCTGGTCGCCAAGCTGGGCATGGACATCGAAGCGTTCTCTATCGGTGGCGGGCTGTCCACGCCTTACCGTAGCGATGACCAGCCGGTGGACCTGCAGCGCTACGCCCGCACCTGGGCAGTAGCACGGGCGGAGATCGAAGCGATGCTCGGCCATGCCGTGCGCATGGAGATCGAGCCGGGGCGCTACCTGGTGGCGGAGTCGGGATACCTGGTGGCCGAGGTGCGCGCCGTCAAGCAGATGGGCGACAAGCACTACATCCTGGTCGATGCGGGCTTCAACGACCTGATGCGCCCGGCCATGTATGGGGCGTATCACCGCATGAGCCTGTTCGATGCCGTGGGCCGGCCTGTCAGCCGCCCGTTGCAACCGACCGTGGTGGCCGGGCCGCTGTGCGAATCAGGTGATGTCTTCACCCAGAACGATGAGGAGCTGACACCTCAGGACCTGCCCCAGGCCAAGGTGGGCGACCTGCTGGTGATTCACGATGCGGGGGCTTATGGCGCGTCCATGTCCTCGAACTACAACAGCCGTCCACTGTTGCCTGAGTTTCTGATCGAACAGGGTGAACTGCACATGATTCGGCGGCGGCAGACGATCGACGAACTGTTGCAGCTTGAGCGCATGAACTAGTCGCCGCAGCTAAAGGATTGCCCAGCTATCACCGTCGACACACTGTCGCAATCTTGCGACAGTGTGTCACCCGACGGCGATATCTCCCGAAGCGACATCAAAATGGTGGCTCGAAAATGGATATGAGATAATCGAATCGAAACTATCCGCGTTTTGATGCAGAAGGCATACCGGATACGCCACAAGGCGCAAGGAAGCGTGTTCAGCCCATGGCGTCGCCGCCTCAGCAAATCGCATGCCTTAGCATCCGGACACGCCACATGCCTACACGGCCAAGACCAAGACTCAATCTGCGCACCCTGCTGCTGGCGTTTGCGCTGACCTCTGCTATCGCTACCCTTGCCAACACCTTCTGGGTAATGTTCACCACTCAGAAAGCAGAGCTGGTCGAGAACGCGCTGCAAACCAACGAAGCCTATGCCTCACGGATCGCCACAGGTGTGGAGGAGGTATTGCGCTCGGACCTCGACCGTCTGCAGTTCGTATCCTCATCAATCAGCCAAGCCTTTACAGACCAACCTACCCTGCAAAAGGAGGCGCATCGCCTTTTGAGGCAGGACACCAGCTTCAACTCGGTGCTGATATCCAACGCCGAAGGAAAAATCATTGCGTCCGCCCCCAGCAGCTTGCAGTTGGACGGCCAGATGCTTCAGCGTCGCTCGCCCCTGCTGAGGCGAGAACCGATGATCAGCGACGCATTCCAGTCCCTGGCCGGGAATCTGGTGGTGTTCGTTTCCCACCCCGTGTTTAGCCAAAGCGGCGAGTATCTCGGACTGGTGGGCGGGAGTATCCGGCTTGAACAGAAGAACACGATTCAAGCGCTAATGGATCTCAACATCCGCAATGACGGAGCGCATGTCTACCTGGTGGATAGCCAACGCCGAGTGCTGTATCACCCTGACCCGAAGCGCATCGGAACAGTTCTGGCAACGGGCCCTATTGTCGATGCCGCGTTAAAGCAGTCCCACGGTTCGATGCAAGCGCCGGACGGCAATGGCAATGAGATGCTTGCCGGCTATGCCAGTATTCCCAGTAGTCATTGGGGCGTGATTTCACAACGGCCTCTTTCAAATATCCAAGCACGTCTGGAGGCGACGACCATCAAAGTTGCCAAAGGGATCGCACCGCTCGGGCTGTTCGGATTGCTGGTGATCTGGTGGCTGGGCTTGAAGATTTCCGTACCCCTTTCCCGCTTGGCAGAAAGTGCCAAGCGCCTGGATGCCCCAGAAAGCTACGATCGCATCCTCGCTGTGCCAGCTGACTATTTCGAAAGTTGGCAGATCCGTCGAGCACTGCTGTTAGGGGCCAACCTTCTGCAGGAAAAGATCGGTCGGCTCAACCACCAGGCTCAGAGCGACCCGCTGACCGGGTTGGCAAATCGTCGGGCAATGGAGGAAACCCTGGAACTGTGGCAGGAGACGCTTGAAACCTTTGCAACCATTTCGATGGACATCGACCACTTCAAGCGAGTCAATGACACTTACGGCCATGGTGCAGGTGATGAAACGCTACGTGCCATGGCGCGGCTGATGCGACAAGCATCGCGTCCAGATGACTTGGCTTGCCGTATAGGCGGCGAAGAGTTCCTTCTTCTGCTACCCAATAGCTCGATTTCTACCGCTGCCGAGGTTGCCGAGCGACTTCGGACGAGGATCGAAGCGACCGACTTCGATACCGTCGGTCACATCACGATATCGCTGGGTGTCGCCTTGTGGCGAAAGGGAGAGTCAATATCGGCCACCCTGGAAAAATCGGACCGACTCCTCTATCAAGCCAAGGCGCAAGGACGTAATCGGGTAGTGTCCGAGAAAGAGCTGCCAGCCACGACCCGATAATGTTTCGACCCCACTACTGAGCCGGTCCCCTACAGCCCGTCGTCAACACGCCGGCCAGTTCTCGATGCCACATGACCTGGCAATGCCTGCTACAGAGCCTGAACGGCATGTTCAGTGCTCGGTCGGCGCCACTAGCCGATAGCCCACCCCCGCCTCGGTGACGATGAACCGTGGTGCCGTGGGGTCATCCCCCAGCTTCTGCCGCAGGTGCCCCACCACGATACGCAGGTAATGGGTGTCGTTCACATGGGTCGGCCCCCAGATGTCCTTGAGCAACTGCTGCTGGGTGATCACCCGCCCCGGGTGCCCGGCCAGCTGCGCCAGCAGCGCGTACTCCTTGCGCGTCAGCGCCACCTGGACGCCTTCCAGTGTCACCTTGCGAAAGGCGAAATCCACCACCAGCGGGCCGAAACTCGCCGTCGACGTCGCGCTGCCCACCTGTGGCGCCTGGCGCAGCAACGCACGCACCCGGGCGAGGAACTCCTGGATACCAAACGGCTTGGTCACGTAGTCATTGGCCCCGCCATCCAGCGCATCGACTTTCTGCACTTCGCTGGCGCGCACCGACAGCACCATCACCGGCACCGCGCTCCATTCGCGCAGCTCGCGCAGCACCTGCTGGCCGTCCATGTCCGGCAGGCCCAGGTCGAGCACCACCAGGTCAGGCTTGTTCAAGGCGGCCTGGGCCAGGCCCTCGCCGCCGGTGGCGGCCTCGATCACCTTGTAGCCCTGGGAGGCCAGGCTGATGCGCAGGAACTTGCGGATCTGCGGCTCGTCGTCGATGACCAGCAGGGTGGCAGCTTGGCTCATGGGGCTTCACTTTCGTTTTCAGGTTGGGTGGGCAGCGGCAAGCATAGAGTGATGCAGGTGCCGTGGCCATCGATGCCGTCGCCGACCAGGATGCGCCCGCCATGGGCGCCGATCATGCCTTGGCAGATCGCCAGGCCCAGGCCGGTGCCCTGCCCGCCCCGGTCACCGCGGGCGGCGGTGTAGAACATGTCGAAGATCTTCTCACGCTCGTCCTGGGGGATGCCCGGACCTTCGTCGGCGACGGCGAAGCACAGTTGCTCGTCGCGCACCGAGACCTTCAGCTCTAGGCGGCCCTGGGGTGGCGAGAAGCGGGCGGCGTTCTCCAGCACGTTGATCAGCGCCTGCTCGATCAACGCCGCGTGCACGAACAGCAGCGGCAGTTCGGGCGGGACTTCGGTATGCACGCGCAAAGGCGCCAGTACCACGCGCAGGCGGTTGAGGGCGCTGCCGACGATATCGGCCGGGGCCACCCAGTCGCGGGCCAGCTTGAGCGTGCCGTGGCCCAGGCGAGTCATGTCGAGCAGGTTCTGGATATAGCGGTCCAGGCGCTCGGCCTCGTTACGGGTGCCTTCGAGCAGCTCGCGGCGGTCGTCCGGGGGGATGGCGTCGCCCAGGGCCAGCAGGCTGTCAATGCTGCCGCGCATGGAGGTCAGCGGGGTGCGCAGATCGTGGGATACCGAGGCGAGCAAGGCGCTGCGCAGTTGCTCGGTTTCGCCGTGCAGACGGGCAGCTTCCAGCTGCTCACCGAGGCGAGCACGGGCCAGGGCCTGGGCCAAAGGCTGGGCAAGCGCCATCAGCAGGCGGCGGCGTTGGGCGGTCAGCGGTTCGCCGTCGCGCGGGCGGACCCCAAGCAGCGCCAGGGGCTGTTCTTCAACGGCCAGCGGCCACCACCACCAGCGGCCATGGGGCAAGGTGTCGCTGCCGAAGCCCGCAGCCTGGCCATGCTGCCAGGCCCACTCGGCGGCGGCGCGTTCATTGTCGGTGAAAGCGTGGCTGCCACCGCTGGCGATTTGCAGCAGGCCGTCGGCGCTGCGCTCCATCAGGCACACCTGCACGTCCTGCCAACCATCCATATGCTGGCCGGCGGCGCTGAACACGGCCTGGCGGTCGGTGGCCACGGTAAGGCGGCGCGACAGGTCGAGCAGTTGGTTGGTTTGCGCCTGGGTTTCGCGCAGGGCCTGCAACTGGCGGCGTTGGCGGGCAGCGAGGTTGCCGGTGAGCGCGGCCATCAGCAGGAAGAACACCAGGGTCAACACGTCCTCTTCACGCTGGATGGCGAAGGAGAAGTTCGGCGGTATGAACAGGAAGTCGTAGGTGAGGAACGACAACGCCGCGCAAGCCAGTGCTGGCCCAAGACTGCTGCGCACCGCCACCAGCAGCACCGCGGCGAGGAACACCAGGGAGATGTTGGGCAGCGCCAGCACACTCGACACGGCCCAGGCGAGCCCGGCGGCCAGCACCGTGGCAACCAGCGCCAGCAGGTAATGACGCCACACCCACACGCGCTGGACCGCCGCCCGGGCCGGTTGCGGCTGGGCGTCGCGGTCCAGCACGTTGATCTCCAGGCCATGACTCTCGCGCAGCAGGCGTGCAGCCACACCGGCGCCGAAGAAGCGTCGGCGCAACAGGTCGCGGGACTGCCCCACCAGCACCAGGCTGGCGCGGCGCTCGGCAGCGTGCTGGATCAGCGTGCGGGCAACCTCGCCCGCACGCAACAGCACCACTTCGCCACCCAAGCGCTCGGCCAGTTGCTGGGCGGCCTGCAGGCGATGGCGGGCAGTCTCGTCGCGCAGTCGGCCATTGTCCACATGCACCACGCTCCACGGCAGGTGGCGGCGCTGGGCGACACGGCTGGCGTGACGCACCAGGCGTTCGGCCTGGTCGTCGCCGTCGATGCCCACCAGCAACCGGCCGCGCAGGGCCGGGGCTTCCTGGCCGCGCTGGCGGTAGCCGCTGGCCAGGTCCGCGTCCACCTGGGCGGCGGCGGTCTGCATGGCCAGTTCGCGCAGGGCGGTGAGGTTGGTCTGGGAGAAATAGGCCTCGATGGCCGCCCGCGCCTGCTCGGGGACGTACACCTTGCCCTCGCGCAGGCGCTCAAGCAGCTCGCGGGGCGGCAGGTCGATCAGCACCAGTTCGAAGGCTTCCTGCAACACCCAGTCGGGCAGGGTCTCGCGCACCTGCACGCCGGTGATATCGCGGACCTTGTCGTTGAGGCTTTCCAGGTGCTGGACGTTGACCGTGGTGTACACGTCGATGCCGGCGGCGAGCAGTTCTTGCACGTCCTGCCAGCGTTTGGCGTGGCGGCTGCCGGGGGCGTTGGTGTGGGCCAGTTCGTCGACCAGCACCAACGGTGGCGCGGCCTTGAGCAGGCCGTCGAGGTCCATTTCCTCGAGCATCACGCCGCGGTACTCGCTGCGCAGCAGGGGTTGCTGGGTCAGGCCACCGAGCAGGGCCTCGGTCTCGGCGCGGCCGTGGGTTTCGACCACCCCGGCCACCACGCGCACGCCCTGGCGTTGCTGGGCGTGGGCAGCCTGCAGCATGGAGAAGGTCTTGCCGACCCCGGGCGCGGCGCCGAGGAACACCTTGAGCCTGCCCCGGCCTTCACGGGGCAGGCCGGCCAACAGCGCGTCGGCGCGGGCGGAGTCACTCATGTTTGATCCTTTTTTGCCTCAATACGCGGTCGATGTAGGAGCGGCCTTGTGCCGCGAAAGGGCTGCATAGCAGCCCCAGGTGATCTGCGGCGAGGCAACAATCGCTGGGGCCGCTGCGCAGCCCTTTCGCGGCACAAGGCCGCTCCTACAGGGGTCAGTGCACGGCCTCAGGCGCCAACCGCTCAAGCGCCTGGTTCAACGCCAGCACGTTCACCACCGGCGGCCCGATCAGTGGACGCAGGGTGGCGTCATTCACCAGCACTTGCAAGCGCTCCTCCGGGACCTGCCGCGCCGCTGCCACACGCGGCAGCTGGTAGGCGATGGCCTCGGGCGGCAGGTGCGGGTCCAGGCCGCTGCCGGAGGTGGTCAGCAGGGCCTGGGGCACCGCCCCCAACTGCGCCTGGTACTGCGCGGCGGCATCGGCCTTCACGCGCTCGGCCAGCGCCGGGTTGCTCGGCGACAGGTTGCTCGCGCCACTGGCCACTGTGGCATAGGCGCCCGCCGAAGGCCGCGCCTGGAACCACGCATCGCCCTTGAATTCCTGGGCGATCAGCGCCGAACCACGTACCTCGCCTCGGTCATCGCGCACCAGGCTGCCGTTGGCCTGTTCAGGGAAGGCGACCTGGGCAATACCCGTCACCGCCAGGGGGTACAGCGCGCCGGTGACCACGGTCATCAGCAGGACCAGGCTCAGGGCCGGGCGTACATAAGCAGTCATGTCAGTCTCTCCTCAGACCAGGTGCAGCGCGTTGAGCAGCATGTCGATCAGCTTGATCCCGGCGAACGGCACGACGATGCCGCCCAGGCCGTAGATCAGCAGGTTGCGCCGCAGCAGGTGGGCGGCGCTGGCCGCCTGTACCCGCACCCCGCGCAGGGCCAACGGGATCAGCACGATGATGATCAGGGCGTTGAACACGATGGCCGAAAGGATCGCGCTCTGCGGGCTGGCCAGGTGCATCAGGTTGAGCACGCCCAGCTGCGGGTAGATGGCCGCGAACAACGCCGGCAGGATGGCGAAGTACTTGGCCACGTCGTTGGCGATGGAGAAGGTGGTCAGCGCGCCACGGGTGACCAGCAGTTCCTTGCCCACCTGCACCACATCCAGCAGCTTGGTCGGGTCGCTGTCCAGGTCGACCATGTTGGCGGCCTCGCGGGCGGCCTGGGTGCCATCGTTCATGGCCATGCCCACGTCGGCCTGGGCCAGGGCCGGGGCGTCGTTGGCACCGTCGCCGCACATGGCCACCAGGCGGCCGTCGTTCTGCTCCTGGCGGATGCGCGCCAGCTTCTTCTCCGGGGTGGCTTCGGCGAGCACGTCGTCCACACCCGCCTCGGCGGCGATGGCGGCGGCGGTCAGCGGGTTGTCGCCGGTGACCATCACGGTGCGGATACCGAGCTTGCGCAGTTCGGCGAAGCGTTCGCGAATGCCGGGCTTGACCACGTCCTTGAGGTGAATCACGCCGAGCAAACGCTTGTCGACACACACCAGCAACGGCGTGCCGCCGCTCTGGGCAATGCGCTCCACTTCACGGGCCAGGGCGCTGGGCAGCTCCAGGCGCTGCATGCCACAGAATGCCAGCACCGCATCGACGGCACCCTTGCGGTAGTGGCGCTGCTGGAAATCGATGCCCGACAGGCGGGTCTCGGCACTGAAGGGGATGGCTTCGTACTGGGCGCTCGACGGCTCGTCGAAGTCGTGCAACTGGCGCAGGTACTCGACGATCGACTTGCCTTCGGCGGTGTCGTCGGCCAGCGAAGCGAGCAAGGCGCCCTCCCCCAGCTCCTTGGCGGTCACGCCCGAGGCGGCATGCAGGGCGCTGCAACGACGGTTGCCGAAGGTGATGGTGCCGGTCTTGTCGAGCATCAAGGTGTGCACGTCGCCGGCCGCCTCTACTGCACGGCCCGAGCGCGCGATCACATTGAGGCGTACCAAGCGGTCCATGCCGGCGATACCGATGGCTGAGAGCAGGCCACCGATGGTGGTCGGGATCAGCGTCACCAGCAACGCGGCGAGGAAGATCAGCGGCAGTTCGCCACCGGCGAAGCGGGCGAACGGCTGCAGCGTCACCACCACGATCAGGAAGATCAGGGTCAGGCCGATCAGCAGGATGTCCAGGGCGATCTCGTTGGGCGTCTTCTGCCGCTTGGCGCCTTCGACCAGGGCGATCATGCGGTCCAGGGTCGATTCGCCCGGGTTGCTGGTGATACGGATCAGCAGCCAGTCGGAGACCAGGCGGGTGTTGCCAGTGACGGCCGAGCGGTCGCCGCCGGACTCGCGGATCACCGGCGCGGACTCACCGGTAATGGCGGCTTCGTTGACGGCGGCAATGCCCTCGAGCACTTCGCCGTCACCGGGGATCATCTCGCCGGCCACAACGCGCACCACATCGTCTTTGCGCAGTTTGGTGGCAGCGACGGTTTCGAAGCTGCCATCGCTCTTGCGACGTTTGGCGATCAAGCCCTGGCTACCTGCCTTGAGGCTGTCGGCGCGGGCTTTGCCACGGCCTTCGGCCAGGGCTTCGGCGAAGTTGGCGAACAGCACGGTAAACCACAGCCAGACGGCAATCTGCACCGCCACGCCGGTGCTCACGCCGCTGCCGGGGGCGAAGCACAGCACGGTGGTCAGCACGGCGGTGAGGGCCACCACCAGCATCACTGGCGAACGCTTGAGCTGGCGCGGGTCGAGCTTGACGAAAGCCTGCACCAGCGCCGGGCGCCACAGGGCGGCGAAGCGTGTCTGGTCCTTGGCGCTATGGCGCGCCTTCACTTCGGGGATGGGCATGTTCATGGTGTGCTCCTCAGAAACCCAGGCTCAGGTGTTCGGCGATCGGCCCAAGGGCCAGGGTCGGCAGGAAGGTCAGGCCACCGACCAGCAGGATGGTCACCAGCAGCAGCGTGGTGAACAGCGGGCCGTGGGTGGGGAAGCTGTTGAGGCCTTGCGGCGCGCTCTTCTTCGCCGCCAGGCTGCCGGCCAGGGCCAGTACCGGCAGGATGTAGCCGAAGCGGCCGATGAGCATGGCCAGGCCGATCATCACGTTGTGGAACGTGGTGTTGGCGCCGAAACCGGCGAAGGCCGAGCCATTGTTGGCGGTACCGGAGGTGTAGGCGTACAGCAACTGGCTGAAGCCATGGGCGCCGGGGTTGGTCACTGCGCCGGCCGGCCCGGGCAGGCTGGCGGCGATGGCACCGAGAATCAGCACGCCCACCGGCATCACCAGCAGGGTGGCCACCAGCAACTGCACTTCACGGGCCTGGAGCTTCTTGCCCAGGTATTCCGGGGTGCGGCCGATCATCAGGCCGGCCAGGAACACGGCGATCAGCACGAACAGCAGCATGCCGTACAGGCCGGCGCCGACACCGCCGAAGATCACCTCACCCAGCATCATGTTGACCATCGCCACCATGCCAGTCAGTGGGTTGAGGCTGTCGTGCATGGCGTTGACCGAACCGTTGGAGGCCGAGGTGGTGGTCACCGTCCACAGCACCGAACCGGTGGTACCGAAGCGGCTCTCCTTGCCTTCCAACGGCGCGCTTTGTTGCACCTGGGCGCTTTCCAGGGCTGGGTTGGGCTGGTACTCCGACCACAGCGCGGTACTGCCGCCGATCAGGAACAGCGCCAGCATGCAGGCGATGATCGCGCGGCTCTGGCGCAGGTCTTTAACGTAGTGGCCGAAGGTGAACACCAGGGCCACCGGGATCAGGATGATCGAGGCCACCTCGAACAGGTTGCTCCAGGCCGTAGGGTTCTCGAACGGGTGCGCCGAGTTGACGCCGAAGAAGCCGCCGCCGTTGGTGCCCAGCTGCTTGATGGCGATCTGGCTGGCGGCCGGGCCCAGCGGGATGGTCTGGTCGGAGCCTTGCAGGGTCACGGCGTGGACGTAGTCGGCGAACGTCTGTGGCACGCCCTGCCACACCAGCAGCAACGCCAGCACCAGGCACAGCGGCAGCAGGCCGTAGAGCGTGGCGCGGGTGAGGTCGACCCAGAAGTTGCCCAGGGTGCCGGCCGAACGGCGAGCGATACCCCGGCTCAGGGCGACCAGCACGGCCAGGCCGGTGGCGGCGCTGACGAAGTTCTGCACGGTCAGGCCGATCATCTGGGTCAGGTAGCTGACCGAGGCTTCACCACTGTAGGACTGCCAGTTGGTGTTGGTCATGAAGCTGACCGCGGTATTGAACGCCAGCGACCACTCCTGGCCCGGCAGGTGCTGCGGGTTGAGCGGCAGCGAGCCTTGCAGTTGCAGCACGGCGAACAGCAGCAGGAACCCGGCCAGGTTGAAGGCCAGCAGGGCCAGGGTGTACTGCTTCCAGTTCTGCTCCTGGTCGGCGTTCACGCCAGACAGGCGATAGCAGCCCCGCTCCACCGGGCCGAGAATCGGCGACAGCCAGGTACGCTGGCCTTCCATCACCTTGTAGTAGAAGCGCCCGAGCCAGGGCGCCGGCAGCAGCACGATGGCGAAGAACGCCAGCAGCAGCAGGTAATCGTAACTGTGCATGGTCGCCCCTTAGCCGCGATCGGCGCGCAGCAGCGCCACCAGCAGGTAAACCGCCAACGCCACCGCCAGAAGCAGTGACAGCCCGTCGAGCATGTACATGAGTGAATCTCCCCTGATTGCGGCGTGAGGGCCGCTTTGGGGAAATTGTCCGAGGGAGGGGCGTAAAGGGGCGAGATGGGGGGCGGGGCCGGGGCATAAAGAATGCGTAAAGATCAGGTATTGCGGTGCCTGTACCGGCCTGTTCGCCGGCAAGCCGGCGCCTACCTTCTCTGTAGGAGCCGGCTTGCCGGCGAACCGGGCTTCAATGCTGAGGCGATTGCTGCCCGGAATTACGGCTCCAGTCCAGCAGCAGGCTGTAACCCACCGCCAGCAAGGTCGGCCCGATGAACAGCCCAATGAAGCCGAACGCGATCAGGCCACCGAACACCCCCAGCAGCACGATCACCAGCGGCAGGTTGCCGCCCCGGCTGATCAGGTACGGCTTGAGCACGTTGTCCACGCCACTGATGACGAAGGTGCCCCAGATACCCAGGAACACCGCCATGCCATAGTCGCCTTTCGACACCAGCCAAGCGGTGGCGGGTATCCAGGCCAGCGGCGGCCCCATGGGGATCAGGCTGAGCATGAAGGTCACCAGGCCCAGCACGATGGCTCCCGGCACGCCAGCGATCAGGAAGCCGATCAGTGCCAGCAGCGCTTGCGCGGCGGCGGTACCGATCACGCCGTTGACCACCCGCTGCACAGTGCCGGCGACCAGGTCGACGTAGTATTCGGCGCGCTCGCCCACCAGCCGGTGCAGCAGCCGATGCACAAAGGCCGCCAGGCGCGGGCCGTCGCGGTAGAAGAAGAACACGAACACCAGGCTGAGCGTGAGCTCCAGCACCCCACTGCCGATCTGCGCGCTGCGCGCCAGCAACCAGTTGCCCACCTGGCCGAGATACGGCTTGGCGGAGGCCAGCAAGGCCGCGCCTTGCTGATCGAAGGACTCCCACCAGCTGACCAGGCGCCCGCCGACGAAGGGGATGCTGCCGACCCACGCCGGCGCGTCAGGCAGGCCGTCGACCTGCACGTCACGCACAAAGGCGGTGGCGTCGCGGATATGATCGGCCAGGTTGAAGCCCAGCCACACCAGCGGCAACGCGACCAGCAGGATCCACACCGTGGTCAGCAGGCTCGCGGCCAGCGTCTCGCGCCCGCCGAGCAAGCGGGTGAGCAGGCGCATCAACGGCCAGCTGGCGAAGGCGAGAATCGCGCCCCACAGCAATGCCGAGATGAACGGGGCCATCACCCACAGCGCCGCGCCAAGCAGCGCGAGCAACAGGATCTGGATCAGCAGGCGGTCATTGTTGGCCATGGGCGCTCACTCAACGGATCAGTTCAAGATGCAGGCCTTCAGTTGGCGCATCCCCCACTTCCAGCCGGGCACTGCGCACACCGGCCTGGACCAGCTGCTCGCGCCAAGCCTCGGCGCCACTGCCGCTGAGGCTGGCGCGCAGCGTGCTGTCAAGGTTGAGGCTGCGGGCCAGCAAGGCGGCCCAGGTGGCCTGGGGCTTGGCCAGGTCAGGGTAGTCGAGTTTGCCGGTGTCGCGCAGTTCGCGCAGCACCGTGGCCGGGGTGGGCAGCAAGTCGCCCAGCGGGCTGGCGGCGACGAATTCCTCGACATGCAGGTAGGCGCGGCGGTTGCCGCGGGTCACGCTGTACAGCGCCACCAATGTATCGGCTTCTTCAGCGGAGCGACGCAGCAGGATGAACGCCTGCTGCTCGTCGCCACCGTTGAGCCGGGCGTTGGCGAACACGTCGTTGGCCCACAAGCTGGCTTCGCCGCAGTCGCGGCCCTGGCACCAGAACAACGGATAGCCGCCGTCGTGCTGCAGCGCTTCGCGGGCACTGGTGAAGGCTTCGCGGGCGCTGCGCTCGACCGGCAGTTCATAGGTGACCGAACTGACCTGGCCGCGGCTTTCGACCTTGTCGTCGACCCGCAGGCGGCCGCTGATCTTGCGTAGCGGGCCCATCGGGTAGACCCGCTCCTGCTCCACGGCCGGGCGCTGGTCGACCACCTTGGCATCGACAGGGACTGGCAGGCTACCCGCAAACAGCAGCGGACTAACGGCGGCGAGGCAGGCGGCGATGGTGCCACGAATGAAAACAGGTGCGCTCATCGGCAGCCCTCGCAGAGGCCGGGGCAAAGCGCGTGAATGTCTGGCAAGTACATGGTTGTCTCCCTTTCAACCCGCCAAGCCTCGACACTTGCCCGGTGCAAGTCAAGGAATGCCAAAGAAGCGATTGAAACAGTCTGCGACAAGGGTCGCGCCCTGGGCGTCGTTCAGGTGCAGGTGATGCCCGCCTGGCAGGGTCACCTGCTCGAAGGGTAGCTGCTCCAGCAGTTCCGTGTGGCGCGCCAGCATGCCGTCGGCCGCGACCACCAGGCAGGCCGGGCAGGCGACGCGCTGGACGAAGGCCATGGCCTGGGCCTGGTTCAGGCGTGTGGGTGAAGGGAGTGTCAGGCGGCTGTCACTGCGCCAGCTGTAGCCGCCGGGTACCGGCATCAGGCCGCGCAGGGCCAGCAGCTCGGCGGCCTCGCGGCTGACCGCGACCATGCCTTTCATCCGCGCCTCTACGCCCTCCTCCAGGGTCACGTACACCGTCTTGCGCTTGCCCTCCAGGCGTAATTGCGCCTGCAACGCCATACCCAGGCGCTCGGCGGCGTCCTGCTCGGCGATGGTGGGCGGGATGACACCGTCGATGAGTGCAAGATGGCTGATGCGCTCGGGCAAGGCCCCGGCCAGTTGCACGGAGATGATCGCACCCAGCGAGTGGCCGAGCAGGCCGAAACGCTGCCAGCCCAGCTGTTCGGCGACCCGCAGCACGTCATGGGCGTAGTCGGCCAGGGCGTAGCCGGCGCCGATTGGGCGATGCTCCGAGTAACCGTGCCCGGCCAAGTCCAGGGCGACGATGCGCAGCCCTTTCAGTTGCGGCGCCAGGCGGGCGAAGCTGTTGGCGTTGTCCAGCCAGCCATGCAGGGCAATCACCGGCAAGCCATCAGCCGGCCCGAACAGGTGTGCGGCCAGCTCGATATGGCCGAGCGCCAGGCGCACTTCCTCGACCTGAGCGCTCATGGCTGCTGGCTCCAGCGGTCGAACAGGCCCTTGATCAGGTTCGCGGTGTCGCCAGGGCGCTCCAAAGGGAACATATGCCCACCCGGCAGGCTGTGGTATTCGCCCTTGGCCATGGTGCGCACCGCCAACCCATGATGCTTGCGGATCACCCGGCTCTGGGCGCCGCGCACCATGGCCAGCGGCACTTGCAACTGGCGGGGTGGCGCCGGGCTGACGTGGGGGATGCTGCGGTAGATGCTGATCTCGGTGGCGGGGTCGAAGCGCAGGCGCAGGCCGCCCTCGGTGTTCACCAGGCCGTGCTCGAGATACGCCTCGAGGCATTCAGGGTCGAAATGGCGGAACAGGGTCTTGCCCGAGAAGTACTGGCGGGCGCTGTCGCGATCGGGAAACGCCTCGCGCCGGCCCAAGGTGCGCCCGGCCGGGGTGATGCGGTCGATGAAGCCCATGCGCTTGGCCGCCTGGATCAACCATTCGTCCACCCGGGTCAACACGGGCGAATCGAGCATCACCACCCCCCGGTAGAACTCGGGGCGGCGCAGCGCCGCATGCAGGTGCAGCACCCCGCCCAGCGAATGCCCGACACCCCAGACCGGAGCATCCTGTTGCTCGAGGTGATGCAGCAATTCATCGACCAGGCTCTGCCAGTTCTCGTTCACCGGAAAGCGTGGATCATGGGCGTGCTGCGCCAGGTGCCGAACCTCGTAGTCCGGTGCCAGCGCGGCGAACAGCTTGCCGTAGGTGGCCGATGGGAAGCCATTGGCGTGGGCGAAGAAGATCTGCTGCGACATGGCCGCCTGCTCTGCACGGGGAAGGTTGTGCCATTGTCGACAAGGTGCCGGTTGGCGGCAACGTCCGGAAAGGTCATCGCCAAGGGCGATCAGGTCATTCAGAACTCGCCGAAGCTCTGCATCGAGCGGCGCAGGCAGGCTTGCACGTAGGCCAGCTGCTGCTCCAGGGCTTCACGCGCGAGGCGCTTGTCTTGATGACTCACGCCCAGTCTGCGCAGGGCCAGGCAGCTGCTTTGCAGCAGGTGCGCCATGCGGATGCTGGCATCCTGCAGGCGCCGCAGGTCTTCCTCGCCCTCGAACATCGAATCCTTGTCGACGCCCCGCGCCTTACGCAGCTTGCCCATCAACTGGTAGAGCTTGGCATCGGCCGACTCACGCAAAAGGCTGTACTCGGCAAAATCCAGCACGGCGTCCCGTTGCACCTTCTCCAGTGTGGGCTGAAGATCAACCGAACACACCAGCTCCAACCTTCGGCCTTTCATCCCACGCTCCCGGGTCCTGCCGCACGTTCACATCCTGGCGAGGACCCTAGCAAGCGCTCGGAGCGCGCATCAACTGGCAAAAATGCCAGTTGCCGGCATCACGTAGGGTGATGAAGCGCGCGAAGGGTCATCAGCCCTGCCAGCGGCCAGTCCCCTTCCAGCTCAGCCAGGCTGGCCGTGCTCATGGGCGCAGGCTGCTGCTGATGGCCGTGCTCGAGCAGACTGACCAGGGTGCCCACCAGCGGCTGGTGGCTGACCAGCAGGACATGCTCAAGCCCCAGCCGCTCGATTTCACCGATCAGCGCCTGCGCATCGCTGTCCGGAGTGAGCCAGGGCACGGTACGTACCGGCTCGGCGAAACCAAGGGCCTCATGCACCAGGGCCGCGGTCTGTTGCGCCCGCACGTAGGGGCTGGCGATGATCGCCTGCAACGGCTGGCCCAGCAACCGGGCGGCGCTGCGCAGCGCCTGCTCGCGGCCATGGGCGGTCAAGCGCCGTTCGGCATCGCTGTTGGCACGCGGCTCAGCCTCGCCATGGCGCAGCACCCAGAGCTTCACAGCTTGGGCTCCTCGTCACGCACCGGGTGCGGTGCCGGGGCCACGGCATGGGGCGCTTCACCTTCAGGCACACGCGGCGCCGGCCAGTCGGCGAACGGCCAGGGCTTGCTGTCGGTGTGGAAGCTGCCGAAACGACCGATCTGTGCCAGGTACTGGCTGAGGCTGTCGCCGAAATTCATCAGGCTGGCACTGGGCGAACCGTAGATCAGCCGGTAGATCAGCTGGACCAGCACCAGGCCGCCCAGCAGCAGCTCGGCCAGTTGCCAGACCACCAGGAACACCAGCATCCACAACACGCGCAGGATGATCGATTCGCGCTGGGCGCGCTCCGGAGTATCGTTCATAGGTCGCTCCTTCAATTGAAACCACTGGTGGAAATGAAATCGACATCGGTCTTGGGCTCGGCGCGCATCAGGTGCTCGATCACCTGGTTGAGTGTGCGGCCCTCGAACAGGATGGCATGCAGGCCTGCTACCAGCGGCATGTACACCTGCACTTCCTGGGCCTTGGCCTTGAGCACCTTCAGCGTGTTGACCCCTTCGGCCACCTCGCCCAGGCGGCTGACCGCCTCTTCCAGGCTCAGCCCCTGGCCCAGGGCATGGCCGACCTGATAGTTGCGGCTCTTGGGCGAGGAACAGGTGACGATCAAGTCGCCCACACCCGCCAGGCCCAGGAAGGTCATGGGGTTGGCCCCCTGGCTCACGGCGAAACGGGTCATCTCGGCCAAGGCGCGGGTGATCAGCATGCTCTTGGTGTTCTCGCCCATCCCCAAGGCTACGGCCATGCCAGCGATGATGGCGTAGACGTTCTTCAGCGCACCACCCAGCTCGACGCCGAAACGGTCGCTGCTGGCGTAGACGCGGAACGTGCGGCCGTGCAGCACTTCCTGCACGCGCTTGCAGAGGGCTTCGTCCTCACTGGCCACCACAGTGGCAGTCAGCGCGTGTTCGGCGATCTCGCGAGCCAGGTTGGGGCCCGACAGCACGCCGATGTGCGCCCCGGGGGCAATCTCCTCGAGGATCTGGCTCATCAATTTGAAGGTGTGCGCCTCGATACCCTTGGTGAGGCTGACCAGGCCCTTGCCGCGCAACAGCTCGGCATGGGGCGCCAGCACGCTGCGCAAGGCGCTGGAAGGCAAGGCGACGAAGATCAGCTCGCAGCCCTGTAGCGTGGCGAGCAGGTCGTTGACCGGCTGCACGCCTTCATGCAGGCGGATACCCTTGAGATAGCGAGGGTTCTCGCGATTGACGCGCATCGCCTCGGCCTGGGCCGGGTCGCGCATCCACTGGCGTACCGGATGGCCGTTTTCCGCCAGCAGGTTCGCCACGGCGGTGCCGAAGCTGCCGCCTCCAAGAACTGCAACAGGTTGCTGTTCAGTCATATCCAATCCGTTAACCAATAAAAAAGTGGCGACCTGCGCATTATACGGGGCACATGCGACAGAACCAGTGTCGCGTCGCAACGCGTGGGAGCAGGCGTGCCCCGTGATGCGGCAATTCGCCAGTCGTCGATCACTGGCAAAAGCCACGCGGTCGGTTAACATGCCTGATTCATCTCTGAAACAAGGCCGTTTCGTGTTCCCTGGCACGCCCCCTTACCCACGCCTGTTGCTGCTGACCGCCCTGCTCGGCGGCCCGGCCATGGCCGACGATCTGTTCATCGACAACCAGGACCTGCCCCAGGTTCTGACCGCAACGCGCCTCAAGCAATCCCCGGCGGCGGTGCCGGGCAGCATGACCGTGCTCGACAGCGAGCTGATCCGCGCCAGCGGTGCCCGTGATATCCCCGAGCTGCTGCGCCTGGTCCCCGGCATGATGATCGGCTACGGCGCCGGCAACCAGCCGACGGTCAACTACCACGGCAGCAACGTCAGCGACGCCCGGCGCATGCAGGTGCTGATCGACGGCCGCTCGGTGTACCGCGCGGGCCTGGCCACGGTGGACTGGAGCGACATCCCCGTGGCCATGGAAGACATCGAGCGCATCGAAGTGTTCCGTGGCCCCAACACCGTCAGCTACGGTGCCAACGCGCTGATGGCGGTGGTCAACATCCTCACCCGCAACCCCGCCGACAGCCATGGCACCCGTGTGAAAATGACCCGGGGCCAGGATGGCATCAACGACTACTACGCCAGCCAGGGCTTTGGCTGGGACAGTGGTGACCTGCGCCTGTCGCTGTCGGGCCAGCAGGACGACGGCTTCGACGAAGATCAGTTCGGCCGCGACTACCGCGACAGCCGCCGGGCCAACCGCATCAACATCAATGCCGTGCACAGCCTGGCACCGAACCAGACGCTGGATTGGCAACTGGCGGCGAAGGAAGGCAGCAACCAGCGGCCGTACACCTATCAACCGGTGTTCGGCAACTACCGGGCCGGCGACAATGCCGATGTCAACGCCAAGGACTATGCCGGCTCGGTGCGCTGGAACATTGACTTTGACCCCGAGCACAGCCTGTACATCCAAGGCTCGGCCCAGCACTTCGACCGCCAACAGGTGTGGGGGGCCTGCGATGCCGCCATCGCCTTCAGCCCGGAACTGACCCAGATGTGGCGACTGGACCCCAACTTCACGGAAAAGGTCGCGCGCAACCTGTACACCGGCAACCTGCCCACCACCAGCGACCCGACGCTCGCCACGCTGATGGGCCAGGTGCGGGACCAATGGTCCAACGGCGGTCGCAACACCATCTGCGGCGACGTCGACCAGAGCACCCGCGAGACCCGCTACGACCTGGAGGTCCAGGACACCCTGAGCCTGACCGACAGCCTGCGCCTGGTCAGCGGCCTGAACTACCGCTACGACCGCGCCGACTCGCAGACCTACTTCAACGGCAGCCTCGACGACCAGACCTGGCGCCTGTTCGGCCAGCTCGAATGGCGCGCCGACGAACACTGGATCCTCCAGGGCGGGGCGATGTACGAACACTCCCAACTGTCGGGCAACTCGCTTACCCCACGGGTCGCGGTGAACTACCTGATCACACCGCGCCACGGCTTGCGCGCGGTTTACTCCGAGGCGATCCGCTCGCCGGACATGTTCGAGAACAACGTCAACTGGAGCTACACGGTCAAGAACCTCACGCCCAACCGCTACGGCCTGCAGAACGGCGAATACTTCGTCAAGACCCGCGGCCCCGGCAACCTCGACCAGGAACGCATGCGCTCGCGCGAACTGGGCTACAACGGCTACTTCACCGACCTCGACCTGAGCATGGACGTTAAGCTGTTCTACGACGAAATCACCGGGATGATCAGCGAGCCGTTGAAGAACAACCAGTTCATCGCCAGCAATGCCAACAAGGCACGTTTCACCGGCAGCGAGGCGCAATTCGACTGGCGCGCCACCCAGCGCGACCGCCTGCGCGTCACCTACGCCTACGTCGATGCCTGGGCCAGCAACCCCAACGACCGCCGCCTGAGCGCACGCAACAGCGGTTCGGCCGGCTGGCTGCGCGAATGGGGTCGGGGTTGGTCCAGCGCACTGTTCTATTACGGTGACGACGCACTCAACCAATACCGCTACGAGCGTGTCGACCTGCGCCTGGCCAAGCGTTTCAAGGTCCAGGGCAGCAACCTGGAGCTGGCCGCCCTTTGGCAACAGCGCCTGGACGACGAACCGGTCACGCTGGAGCAGAACCGCTACGACAGCCGCCACCGCCTGAGCGTCAGTGCGGAGCTGGAGTTCTGATGATCGGCTTGCTGCGCTTGCTGCTGCTCTGCCTGCTGCCACTGGGGTCGCTGTCCGCCAGCGAGATCCTGCTGGTGGGCGCGGAAGACCAGCCCGGCATCCGCAGCTTTGCTGCGGCCCTGGAAAAACGCCGACCGCAGGACCAGGTACGCTTCCAGACCGTGGCACAGATGCCACGCCCAGGCCAACTGAAGGGCGACACCCGGCTGATCCTGCTTGACGGCCCGGCACTGGAGTGGCGCCTGGGTGAAAGTGCCGGGCCGCCTGCGCTGGCCCTGCGGGTCAGCCGGGTTCAGGCTGAACAACGCCTGGGGGCCTCGCGCCCGGCATTCCTCAGCCTGCTGTGGAGCGATCCGCCGCTGTCGCGGCAACTGCGCCTGGCCCGCTACCTGTTGCCGCAGGCACGGCGGATCGGCGTGCTGTACGGTGAACACAGCCGCTTCCTGCTCGATGAACTGCGCCAGGCCGCCACCGCGCAAGGGTTGGAGATCGTCGCCCAGGACTGGCCCGACCTGCGCGACAGCCGCCCGCTGCAGCACTTGCTGGGCAACAGCGATGTCCTGCTCGGGCTCGACGACCCTGAACTCTACAATTCAAAATCCGCGAAGAACGTGCTACTCAGCAGCTATGCACGGCAGATGGCCTTGATCGGCCCCAATGTAGGCTTCGTACGCGCTGGCGCCCTGGCCAGCACCTTCAGCGACCAGGATGACTGGTTGACCGTGCTCGGGCACCTGCTCGACCAACCGCCGGCCCGCTGGCCGCGCAGCCTCTACCCCACCCACTTCGGCGTCAGCGGTAACCAGCAGGTCGCCCGCGCCCTTGGCCTGGAAGCGATCGACCCGGACGCCGCCGCCCTGGCCGTGGCCGAAGGAGAAACCACGCCATGAGCAAACGCCTGAGCTGGGACATTCATACCCGCACCCAGATCATCAGCCTGGGCCCTGCCCTGCTGCTCACTTTGCTGCTGATCAGCTTCTTTACCTTCGTGCGCATCCAGGATTTGCGCCAGGAGCTCAACCACACCGGGCAACTGATTGCCAACCAGTTGGCCCCAGCCTCCGAATATGGGGTGATCTCGGGCAACAACGAAGTGCTCGACAGCCTGATGCGCGCCACCCTGAGCATCCCCCATGTGCGCTTCCTCGAAGTGCAGGACAGCCGCAATCACATCCTGGTGTACGTGGAACAGCCGGACGAAAGCCTCAATCGCGCGCAACGGGTGGAGGTGTTCCAGGCCCCCATCCGCCTGCAGCAGATTCGCCTGGACAACGATTTCCTGCTCGGCAAGGCACCACCACCGACCATCGGTGATGATTACCTGGGACGCGTGATCGTCGGCATGTCCGATGACGCCTTCAGTCAGCGCCAACAGGAAATCGTGATCAAGGCCGCCATCCTGGCGCTGTTCGCGCTGTTGTTCACTTTCCTGCTCGCCCGGCGCCTGGCCATGAGCCTGTCGAAACCGATCAGCGACATGGGGCACGCGGTGCGGGCAATCCAGCAAGGTGACTTCAATGCCCCGCTGCCGGTGGTCGACGACAGCGAACTGGGACACCTGGCACGGCACATCAACAACCTCGCCAGTGCCCTGGACCAGGCCGCCCACGAACAGCAACAAGCCATGGGCCAGTTGATCCAGGCCCGCGAGGAAGCCGAACAGGCCAACCGCGCCAAATCTGACTTTCTGGCCATGATGAGCCATGAACTGCGCACGCCTATGAACGGCGTGCTGGGCATGCTGCAACTGCTCGAGACTACCGAGCTGACCGGCGAGCAGGCCGAGTACACCGCGGTGGCCAGCGAGTCCACCGGGCACCTGCTCAAGGTGATCAACGACATCCTCGATTTCTCGCGGATCGAGCGCACCACCCTGGAGCTCGAACATATCGACTTCAACCTGGGCGAACTGATCAGCAGCAGCGTCCAGTCGTTCCAGCACACCGCCCAGCAACGCGGCCTGGACCTTCACCTGCAACTGCCACCGGGCATCGACCACCTGCAGGTGGTCGGCGACCCGACGCGAATTCGCCAGATCCTGTTGAACCTGGTGGGCAATGCCCTGAAGTTCACGGAGCGTGGCGAAGTGGCGGTGGAAGCACGCTGGCAAGTACTCGACCGCCAACTGCTGTGGTTTACCTGCACCGTGCGTGACACCGGTATCGGCATCGACAGCAATCGCCTGGAAATGATGTTCGTCGCCTTCCAGCAGGCCGACAGCTCGATCTCGCGGCGCTATGGCGGCACCGGCCTGGGCCTGTCGATCGCTCGCACCCTGGCCGAGCGCATGGGCGGCCAGTTGCGCGGCGAAAGTCGCGAAGGGCTTGGCTCTACGTTCACCCTGGAAATGCCATTGGCACTGGCCGCCGTGCCGGCCAGCCTGCCGCCCGGCACGGTGCTGGAGGCACCTGGCGGCAGTGAAGGTGGGCGGATCCTGCTGGTGGAGGACAATCCGGTCAATCAGAGTGTCATCGAAGCCATGTTGCGCAGCCTGGGCTACGAGGTCAGCCTGGCCATCGATGGCAGCCAGGCGGTCGAGCAGGTAGGCCAGCAACGTTTTGTCGCAGTCCTGATGGATTGCCGCCTGCCGCACGTGGATGGCTACGAGGCGACCCGGCGCATCCGCCTGTTACCGCAACACGCCGACCTGCCGATCATCGCCCTGACCGCCAGCGCCCAGCAGGGCGACCGTGAGCGCTGCCTGGCCGCGGGCATGAACGATTACCTGAGCAAGCCATTCAAACGCACCGACCTGCAGCGCATCCTGCGCCGCTGGTTGCCCGGTCAGACAGCCGCGACTGGCGATAAATGCTAAAGTGCGGCAGTCTTAGGGACTGGACAGGACCGCCGCTGGGCCTGAAAATAACATTTCAGTGCACACCTGTACTCTTTTTGCCAGGTGCGCTGTGACTTTCACCACAACGCAATAGTCTACCTGTAGGCTGCCGCCTCGAATGCAAAGCGCTTCGGGCCGGCCGGGAAGATTCATCCCCTGCCACAGGGGGTTATTGAGGAGCTCGCATGACCAAACAAAACGCCTTTACCCGGGAAGACCTGCTGCGCTGCAGTCGCGGTGAGCTGTTCGGCCCCGGTAACGCGCAACTGCCCGCCCCGAACATGCTGATGGTCGATCGCATCACTCACATCAGCGAGGAAGGCGGCAAGTTCGGCAAAGGTGAATTGGTCGCCGAGCTGGATATCAATCCGGACCTGTGGTTCTTCGCCTGCCACTTCGAAGGCGACCCGGTGATGCCGGGCTGCCTGGGCCTCGACGCCATGTGGCAGCTGGTCGGCTTCTTCCTCGGCTGGCAAGGCCTGCCGGGTCGCGGCCGGGCGCTGGGTTCGGGCGAAGTGAAATTCTTCGGCCAGGTACTACCCACTGCCAAGAAAGTCACCTACAACATTCACATCAAGCGCGTCCTGAAGGGCAAGCTGAACATGGCCATCGCCGATGGCTCGGTCAGCGTCGACGGTCGCGAGATCTACACCGCCGAAGGCCTGCGGGTCGGCGTGTTCACCTCCACTGACAATTTCTAAGGGTTATTCGCATGCGCCGCGTCGTGATCACTGGTCTGGGCATCGTATCGTGCCTGGGCAATGACAAAGCTACCGTCACCGAAAACCTGCGCAACAGCCGTCCGGGTATCCGTTACAACCCGGAATACAAGGAAATGGGGCTGCGTAGCCAGGTTTCCGGTTCCATCGACCTGAATCTGGAAGAGCTGATCGACCGCAAGGTCTATCGCTTCGTCGGCCACGCCGCCGCCTACGCGTACCTCGCCATGCAGGACGCGATCAAGGACGCCGGCCTGACCGAAGAGCAGATCTCCAACCCGCGCACCGGCCTGGTTGCCGGTTCCGGTGGCGCCTCCACGCTGAACCAGATGGAAGCCCTGGACACCCTGCGTGAAAAAGGCGTCAAGCGTGTCGGCCCGTACCGCGTCACCCGCACCATGGGCAGCACCGTGTCGGCGTGCCTGGCCACCCCGTTCAAGATCAAGGGCATCAACTACTCGATCTCGTCGGCCTGCGCCACTTCCGCACACTGCATCGGCACCGCCCTGGAGCAGATCCAGTGGGGCAAGCAGGACATCGTCTTCGCCGGTGGCGGTGAAGAAGAGCACTGGAGCCAGTCGTTCCTGTTCGACGCGATGGGCGCCCTGTCGACCAAGCGCAACGAAACCCCGGAGCTGGCCTCGCGCGCCTATGATGCCGACCGTGATGGCTTCGTCATCGCCGGCGGTGGCGGCATGGTGGTGGTCGAGGAGCTGGAGCACGCCCTGGCCCGTGGTGCCAAGATCTATGCCGAGATCGTCGGCTACGGCGCGACCTCCGACGGCTACGACATGGTCGCCCCAAGCGGCGAAGGCGCCATCCGCTGCATGCAGCAGGCGCTGTCCACCGTCGACACCCCGATCGACTACCTGAACACCCACGGCACCTCCACCCCGGTCGGCGATGTCGCCGAAATGAAGGGCGTGCGTGAAGTGTTCGGCGCCAAGGCACCGAAGATCAGCTCGACCAAGAGCCTCTCGGGCCACTCGCTGGGCGCTGCAGGCGTGCACGAGGCGATCTACTGCCTGCTGATGATGGAAAACAACTTCATCGCCGGCTCCGCCAACATCGACGAGCTGGACCCGGAAGTGGCCGACCTGCCGATCGTGCGCAAGACCGAAGACGCCAAGCTCACCACTGTGATGAGCAACAGCTTCGGCTTCGGCGGCACCAACGCCACCCTGGTGCTCAAGCGCTGGGAAGGCAAGTGATCGCTTGATCCGCTGAACAAAAACGCCCGGACTTGAGTCCGGGCGTTTTTGTTTTTGCCATCAGACAATGCGATTGCCTCTGTAGGAGCGGCCTTGTGCCGCGAAAGGGGCGCGAAGCGCCCCCGGCGATCATGGGTGAGGCAAAAATCCCGGGGCCGCTTCGCGCCCCTTTCGCGGCACAAGGCCGCTCCTACACCGAGAACCGCTGCACCAGGGTATTGAGGTCCACCGCCAGCCGCGACAGCGCCTGGCTGGCCGCCGAGGTCTCCTCGGCCCCTGCCGACGACTGATGCGCCAGGTCACGGATGGTGGTCAGGTTGCGGTCCACCTCCCGCGCTACCTGGGCCTGCTGCTCCGACGCACTGGCGATCACCAGGTTGCGCTCGTTGATCTGGCCGATGGCGCCGGCGATCGCCTCCAACGCCGCACCTGCCGCATGGGCGCCGTCAAGGGTAGAGCGGGCCTGGGCATCGCTCTGTTGCATTCCCTGCACCGCTCGCTCGGCCCCGCCGCGAATGGCGACGATCATCTGCTCGATTTCATGGGTGGACGTCTGCGTGCGATGCGCCAGTGCTCGCACTTCGTCGGCGACCACGGCAAACCCGCGCCCGGCCTCACCGGCCCGAGCCGCTTCGATGGCCGCATTGAGCGCCAACAGGTTGGTCTGCTCGGCGATCGAACCGATCACATCCAGCACCTTGCTGATGTCGTGCACTTGCTGGGCCAGTCGACCGACCTCCTCGGCATTGCCCGCCACGCCACTGGCCAGCGTCTCGATGGCGATCACCGTGGCCTGGACCTGCTCGCGCCCCTCCCGGGCGATGCGATCGGATGCCTGGGACGCCTCGGACGTCGCCACGGCATTGCTGGCCACCTCCTCCACTGCGGCGGTCATCTGGTTGACGGCAGTCGCCGCCTGCTCGATCTCCTGGCTCTGCTGCTGCAGGCCACGGGTGGCATCCTCGGTTACCGCGCTGAGCTCCTCGGACGCCGAAGCCAACTGGCTGGCCGAATCGGAAATCTGTCCGATGGTGCTTCGCAGGCTCTGCTGCATGCTCTTGAGCGCCGCAAGCAGGCGTGCGGGTTCGTCATCTCCCTGTACGACGATCTGTGGTGTCAGGTCACCCGTGGCGACCGTCTCGGCCACCTGCAGCGATTGCCCCAGTGGGCGCACGATACTGCGGGTCAAGGCCAGCGCCAGCACCACCGTGAGGGTCAGGGCAATCACCAGCAGCACCCCGACCCAGACCTTCGCGCCGTTGTACACCGCCTCGGCGAGGTCGGTGGCGGTGTTGGCATGGTGGTTGTTCAGCTCGATCAGTTCGTTGAGCGCCGCGGTCATCTGGTCGGCGATCTGGTTGATCTCGCCGTTAACCAGCGTAGCCGCCGCGTCGATGCGGCCCTCGGTGGCCAACTGCACCACCTGGCCCTGCAGGGTCATGTATTGGCGCTCCAGGCCCTGGTAGCGGTCGAACAGCGCACGCTCTTCAGGCAGCACAATCAACGCATCGTAGCGTTCCTGGGCCTGCACCAGGCCGGTCTTGATCTCGTCGATGCGGGCACGGTTCTGCTGTTGCGCGACCGGGTCGGTGTTGACCAGCAGCCTCAGGGTCAGGGCGCGTATGCGAAGCATGTCCTGGGTCATCCGGCCCACCGAGATCACGCTGGGCAGCCAGTTGTCGTCCACCTGCTCGGACTGCTGGCGCATGCTGGTCATTTGCTGCAGCGCGAAACCGCCCAGCGCCACCACCAGCAACGCCATCAGGCCAAAACCCAGGCCCGCGCGGGGGGCGATGTTCAAGCGTCTAAGGCTCATTCCAGGCTCCTTCCCGAAGTGTGTAGATCCGTCGCTTATAGAAGGTATCGGGCCGCCGTGAATTTGCGTAAGACAAAAACGCGATATCAAAGCGCCATATCACGTGCATTCGCACTATTTTGCGACTTTTTGCTGCACTGCAAGGAAATTGCCCAACAACTTGCCACTCAGAGGTGCCGCAGGCCATACAGCGCTCACCAGAGGTTCAGTGCCTGCCTGTGAACCGTTATGCTTGGAGCACCCTCCCCTCGCCGTTCGGAGTTTCTTCATGAGCAGCCCCTTGGTCATCCGTCCACGCGCCGAATCGGTCGAGGGCCAGCCGATCCTGCGCCCGTTACCAGCGGCTCAATGTCGTAGCGTCGGCCCGTTCGTATTTTTCGACCATATGCTCGAGACCGAATACGCCCCCGGCAGCGGCATGGATATTCGCCAGCACCCGCACATCGGCCTGTCGACCCTCACCTATCTGTTCGAGGGCGAGATCCAGCACAAGGACAGCCTGGGGTCGGACCAGCGCGTTCGGCCGGGCGAAGTCAGCTGGATGACTGCGGGCGCCGGCGTGGCTCATGTGGAGCGCACGCCCGCCGACGTACTGCGCAAGGGCTCGCGCCTGCATGGGCTGCAAGTCTGGCTGGCCTCGCCCCGTGAGGTGGAGCAAGGGCCGGCCAGTTACAGCCACCACCCGCAAGTCAGCCTGCCGAGCAGCGACAGCCTTGGCGTGCGCATCCGCATGATCGCCGGCAATGGCTTCTGCCTGGAATCACCGGTTCCGGTGCTCTCCCCTACCCTCTATGCCCACGTGCACATGCAGGCGGCTACCACCCTGATCGTGCCAACCGAGCATGCGCAACGCGCGCTGTACCTGCTCGAAGGCGAATTGATGCTTGAAGATCAAGAAGTCGAACCTTGTAGCCTGGTCGTGCTGCCTGAGGGCGAAGAAATGGCCTTGTTTGCCGAGCAAGAATGCCAGCTTGTGTTGATTGGTGGCGCTCCACTGGATGGACCACGGCGGATGAACTGGAATTTCGTCGCCAGCGATCCGGCATTGATCGAGCAGGCGCGGGCACGCTGGGCGGCGGGGGATTGGCCGACAGTGCCTGGTGAGCGCGAGCGGATCGAATTGCCGCGCTAGACAGCGGTTCGCCGGCAAGCCGGCCCCTACAGGTTTTGCGCACCTACCGTAGGAGCCGGCTTGCCGGCGAAGAGGCTAGCCTTGGAACACTTCCCTGAGCAGGTTGTGCATCGAGCGGAACGCCCGCTCAGACGTGCGCCGGTCATACTGCATCTTGCCCGGCACATTGGCGTTCGGGTCGGTGAACGAATGCACCGCCCCGCCATAGCTGAGCAACTGCCAGTCGACCTTGGCGGCATTCATCTCGTCTTCGAAAGCCGGCAACTGCTCCTTCGGCACCAGCGGGTCGGACGCCCCATGCAGCACCAGAACAGAGCCCTTGATGCGCTTGGCGTCTTCTGGGTTCGGGGTGTCCAGCGTGCCATGGAACGACACTGCCGCCTTGAGATCAGCACCCGTGCGTGCCAACTCAAGCGCGCAGCAGCCGCCGAAACAGAAGCCGAAGGTTGCCACCTTGCCCGGCGCCAACAGCGCCTTCGACTGCCCAACCAGTTGGGCCAACGCTTCCTGCATGCGCTTGCGCAGTTCGCCGCGATCGTTCTTCAGCGGCATCATCGCCGCGCCTGCTTCGTCGGCATTGGAAGGGCGCACCGACTGCCCGTAGAGGTCGGCGATCAGCACCACATAGCCTTGCTCGGCCACTTCCTTGGCGATACGTTCGGCGCCCTCGCCGATACCCATCCAGTTCGGCGCCATCACCAGGCCCGGCAGTGGCAGCGCGCCCGGGGCGTAGACCAGGCGGCTTTCATAAGCCTTGCCAGACAGGTGATAGACCAGCGACTCGACGATGACCTTGCTCATTCAGCTCTCCTTGGGCTTGCACGGGAAAACATGAGGCCTGATTTTGCACAAGACCTGTAGGAGCGGGTTCACCCGCGAACACCGGCGAAGCCGGTGCCATGCACCGCAGCGCAGGCTTCGCGGGTAAACCCGCTCCCACAGGAAACAGGCAAACCCCCTCAATAAAAAAAGCCCGCCGAAGCGGGCTTTGCTTGCATCAACTCAAGCAGACAGCTCGACCAACAGCTTGTTCAGGCGACGAACGTAGGCTGCCGGGTCCTTCAGGCTGTCACCGGCCGCCAGCGCCGCCTGATCGAACAGGATGTGCGACAGCTCGGCGAAGCGGTCTTCGCTCTGCTCGCCATCGAGTTTCTCGATCAGCGGGTGGGTCGGGTTGAACTCGAAGATCGGCTTGGAATCCGGCACTTTCTGCCCGCTGGCCTCGAGGATCTGGCGCATCTGCAGGCCAAGGTCCTGCTCGCCGATGGCCAGGATCGCCGGGGAGTCGGTCAGGCGGTGCGACACGCGCACTTCAGCGACGCTGTCACCCAGCGCGCCCTTCAGGCGCTCGACCAGGCCCTCTTTGTCCTTGGCGACTTCTTCCTGAGCTTTCTTGTCCTCTTCGGAGTCCAGCTTGCCCAGGTCCAGGTCACCACGGGCGACATCGACGAAGGCCTTGCCGTCGAACTCGTTGAGGTAGCTCATCAGCCACTCGTCGATGCGGTCGGTCAGCAGCAGCACTTCGATGCCTTTCTTGCGGAAGACTTCCAGATGCGGGCTGTTCTTGACCTGGGCATGGGATTCGCCGGTCAGGAAGTAGATCTTGTCCTGGCCTTCCTTGGCACGCGCCAGGTAGTCGGCCAGGGCGACGCTCTGCTCGCCGCTGTCATCATGGGTGGAGGCGAAGCGCAGCAGGCCGGCGATCTTCTCCTTGTTGGCGAAGTCCTCGGCCGGGCCTTCTTTCATGACCTGGCCGAAGTTCTTCCAGAAGCCCTTGTACACCTCAGGCTTGTCCTTCGCCAGCTTCTCCAGCATGTCCAGCACACGCTTGGTCAGCGCATTCTTCATCGAGTCGATGATCGGATCTTTCTGCAGGATTTCGCGGGAGACGTTCAGCGACAGGTCGTTGGAATCGACCACACCCTTGATGAAGCGCAGGTACAGCGGCAGGAACGATTCGGCCTGGTCCATGATGAACACACGCTGCACGTACAGCTTCAGGCCGCGTGGCGCTTCGCGCTGGTACAGGTCGAACGGCGCGCGGGCCGGAACATACAGCAGCGAACTGTACTCGAGCTTGCCTTCGACCTTGTTGTGGCTCCAGGACAGCGGGTTCTCGAAGTCATGGCCGATATGCTTGTAGAACTCCTGGTATTCCTCGTCCTTCACTTCGGTACGCGGACGGGTCCACAGGGCGCTGGCGCGGTTGACGGTTTCCCACTCCAGCGCTGGCTGCTCCTCGCCTTCGGCGGCCGCAGGCTGTTCCTTCGGCAGTTCGATCGGCAGGGCGATGTGGTCGGAGTACTTCTTGACGATGTTGCGCAGGCGCCAGCCATCGGCGAACTCGTCCTCGCCCTTCTTCAGGTGCAAGACGATACGGGTACCACGCTCTGGCTTGTCGACGGTGGCAACTTCGAACTCGCCCTCGCCTTTCGACGACCAGTGCACGCCTTCGGCGGCCGGCAGCCCGGCGCGACGGCTGAACACATCGACCTTGTCGGCGACGATGAACGCGGAGTAGAAGCCCACGCCGAACTGGCCGATCAGGTGCGAATCCTTCTTCTGGTCACCGGTGAGGTTCTTCATGAAGTCGGCAGTGCCGGACTTGGCGATGGTGCCCAGGTGCGCGATGACGTCTTCGCGGCTCATGCCGATGCCGTTGTCTTCAAGCGTGACGGTATTGGCGGCCTTGTCGAAGCTCACGCGGATCTTCAGCTCGGCGTCGCCTTCGAGCAGCTCGGGCTTGGCCAGGGCCTCGAAGCGCAGCTTGTCGGCGGCGTCGGAGGCGTTGGAGATCAGCTCGCGCAGGAAGATCTCCTTGTTCGAATACAGGGAATGGATCATGAGGTGCAGCAGTTGCTTCACCTCGGTCTGGAAGCCCAGGGTTTCTTTTTGAGTCTCCACACTCATGGTCTTCAAACTCCAATCTGTTGGTTGGTGACGCCTGGCGGACAAAAAGGCCTGCTTTCAATGGCGGATGACCAGCAGATGGGGGCATGGCCGACTATTTCAAGGGCTTTTCAGGTTCTATCTTGAAATGCGCTCGCGCCGTGGCGATGGGCGCCTCGCGATCCCCCTGCCAGGCGGTGATGGCGACATTGGTTACGCGCCGGCCCTGGCGCCACAACTGGCACTGGGCATAGGTGTCGCGAAAGTGCCCGGCACGCAGGTAGTCGATGGAGAAATCGATGATCTTGGGGATGCTCGCGCTTTCGCTGTAGATCAACAGGTACAACGCCGCGGAC
Organism: Pseudomonas sp. MWU13-3659; assembly: GCF_023757525.1. Classification (NCBI taxonomy): domain Bacteria; kingdom Pseudomonadati; phylum Pseudomonadota; class Gammaproteobacteria; order Pseudomonadales; family Pseudomonadaceae; genus Pseudomonas; species Pseudomonas sp. MWU13-3659. Next base: position 36,732 of record NZ_JAMSHW010000027.1, read on the forward strand.
AGCTCCATGAAACCAGCGATCACGCCGCCATGTATGGCCGGCAGCAACGGGTTGCCGATATTGTCCGGGCTGGCCGGCAGGCGGAACAACAGGTCGTCGCCCTGGCGCTCGCACTCGATACCGATCAACCCGGCATAAGGAATCAACGCCAGCAAGGGCTGGTAGTCGCCGCGTGCATGGGCGGCGTTCAGTTGCTGACGGATGTCTGCGGGGATCATTCGCGCGGCTCCTTCAGGCTGTTGCCGAACCGAATGCCACCTTTGACCTCCGCCCCCAGGCGCATGAAGGTACCGACCACCTGGCAGATCGGCTGATCAGGGTCGTCCTGATAGGCGCTGCCACGGGTAAAGATCACATCGCGAGTGACCCGATAGCACTGGGCGTGGCCATAGATGTCCTTGCCCGCTTCGGCTGGGTGCATGTAGTCGATGCGCAGGTCCAGGGTCGGGCACACCTCGAAGCGCGGCAGCGCGCACAGGGTGGCCATGCCGCAGGTGGTGTCCATCAAGGTGGTCAAGGCGCCCCCATGCACCGCCCCGGTCTGCGGGTTGCCGACAATGGCCGGCGACCAGGGCAGTACCAGGGTCATGCCCTGCGCGTCGGCATGGTGCACGCGCATCTGCAGTAACTGGCAATGTTTCAAGGCTGAGAGAAAACGCTCGGCCATTGCCGCCAATGGAGTCTCGTTCATTGTCCACCGCTGCATAAATTCGGTAAAAAGTCTATATGGGTCGGGCAGTTATATATCTGTAACCTTTGTGGAACTTATTCACCCGGGGTGAACTCGAAGGAACAAGTAAAGTTATTCCACCCAGGAGAAACACCCCATGCGTAAACCTTTTGCTTTTGCTCTGATGCTGGCCGCTGCCATGGGCCTGGCTGCTTGCGATAAAGCGAGCGAAGACAAAGCCCAGGACGCACAGCAACACGCCGAGCAAGCCCAGGAAAAAATGGGCGAAGCTCAGGATAAGATGAACGAAGCCGCCAAGGAAAACGCCGAAGCCGCCAAAGATCAGGCCGAAGCGCAGCAGAAAGCCGCCGAGGAAGCTGCTCCGGCCGCGCCAACTGCCCCAGCCGAGCCGGCCAAGCAGTAATCGACCAGAACAAAAAAACCCGACTCGCGTCGGGTTTTTTTATGCCTGTCACTTTTGATTGAAACGTTTCAGTTGCTCGCCCCCGAAGTGTCCCTGGGCAACTCGGTGGGGACATTTTCCGTTGGCGTGAACACCATGACTTCCAGCACACGGGAATGAAACTCGCGGCGATAAAGGATAAACACCACGGCCACGCTCATGACCATGAACAACCAGGGGCTAATGAACCAGCACAACATGACCATGCCGAAGTAATAGGAACGCAGACCAAGGTTGAACTGGTTGGCCGCCAGCGACAGCACCCCCGCCGCTCGCGAAGCAAATGCCCTGCGCTCCTGCTCGCTGACCTGACGCTCGCCGATCATCGGTGCCGACCCTACCAGCACCGCAGCGAAGTTGTATTGGCGCATGCACCAGCTGAAGGTGAAGAAGGCGTAGACGAAGACCATCGCCAGGCATAGCAGTTTGATCTCCGACATGCCCTGGGAGGCCTGCTGCACCAACGGCAGGTCGGCCAGCAGCGACAAGGCGCGATCGGACGCACCGAGCACGGTGAGGATGCCGGCCAGGATGATCAACGTGCTGGAGGCGAAGAACGAGGCATTGCGCTCAAGGTTGCCAATCACGCTGGCATCGGCGATGCGGTTGTCGCGCAGCAGCATGCGTCGCATCCAGTCTTCGCGGTACAGGTGCAGCACGCTGGCCAGGCAGGCCGTGTCGCGGCCCTTCCAGATGGCGTAGCGGGTGTAGCCACCCCAGCAGATGGCGAACCACAACGCGGCCAGCAGGTTGCCCAGGTTGTTTTGGATGAAGGTCATGCAAGCATCCCATAGAAAGAGAAACAGACCGGTTTTCGACGCCTGGTAGCGGTAAAAGACACGCCATCGAGTAAAAATCGCGAGGCGCAGGCAACAAAAAACCCCGCTCCTTTACGGAAGCGGGGTTTCGATATTCACCGTTGGTGGGCGCCCTTCGGCTTGTGGCCAGCGCCCTACCCTTCAGGCTTCAATCCATCAGGCCAGCGCTTCGCGCGGCTTGCCCAGCATGCGGTCGAAGACCACGGCAGCGCCCAGGGTGACCACCGAAGGCACCAGCCAGGCCATGCCTTCGTTGCTGAATGGCAGGTGAGCCAGGGCGTCAGGCAGCACATGGGCAAAACTGCTGCCCTTGATCGCGTCGACAACGCCGAACACCAGCGACACCAGCATGACCGGTGCCAGGATGCGGGCTGGCGAATTCCACAGGTCCTTCACGAAGCTCAGACCTACCACCACGATGCAAGGCGGGTAGATCGCCGTCAGCACGGGAATCGAGAACATGATCAGCTTGGTCAGGCCCAGGTTGGAGATCAGCAGCGAGAAGCCGGCAAGGATCACCACCAGGGTGCGGTACGACAGCGGCAGGATCTGGCTGAAGTATTCGGCACAGGCGCAGGTCAGGCCAACAGCGGTCACCAGGCAGGCCAGCGCGATCAGTACGGCCAGGAAGCCGCTGCCCAGGGAACCGAAGGTGTGCTGCACATAGGCATGCAAGACCATCGCACCGTTGGTGGCGTCGGCTGCGATGTCATGGCTGCCCGCCCCGAGACGGAACAGGCTGACATACACCAGCACCAGGCCTACACCGGCAATCAGGCCCGCGATGATGGCATAGCGGGTGATCAGCTTCGGCGACTCGACGCCACGTGAACGGATGGCGTTGACGATGACGATACCGAAGACCAGTGCCCCCAGCGTGTCCATGGTCAGGTAACCATCGGAGAAACCTTTGGAGAACGCAGCGGCGGCGTAGGCAGGCTGGGCCTCGCCAATCGTGCCGGCCGGCAATGCGAACGCCGCAATACCCAGTACCGCGAGGGCGATGATCTTCAATGGCGCGAGGAAACGGCCCACGGTGTCGAGCAACTTGCCCGGATACATGGACACGGCCAGTACCACGGCGAAGTACACCACGCTGTAGATGAGCAGCGCCACCGGGCTCTCACCCGTCAGCGGTGCCACGCCCACTTCGAACGAGACGGTTGCGGTACGCGGGGTGGCGAACAGCGGGCCGACCGAGAGGTAGCACACGGCCGCCAGCAAGCCGCCGAAGAACTTGCCGATCGGGCTGCTCAGGGCGTCCATGCCGCCACCGACCTTGGCCAGGGCGACCACGGTGATGACCGGCAGGCCCACGGCGGTGACCAGGAAGCCGAGTGCAGCCATCCACACGTGCGGACCGGATTGCAGGCCGACGATGGGCGGGAAGATGATGTTGCCGGCGCCTACGAAAAGCGCGAACGTCATAAAGCCAAGCGCCAGGATATCCTGGCCTTTTAACACTTTCATTTAAGGAAATACCACACTGCTGAAATCGGGAGTCGGAGGGGATTTCCCACAGGATTAAGGGAAATGCTGCCCGGCTTGGTAAGCCAGACCCGTTTAGCGTGTCGTTCCCTTTTGGGGTACGGGCACAGAGTGAACGCGTAGCCTACCTGTTTTGCCCGACAAACGCACTGGCACAGTGCTGCTTGTCCGATGTGCGTATGTGTTTGTCGTCTTGTTGAATGTGTCTGGCGACAATTTATTGCGTATTTGAGTGATTGTCTGGTTGAAAACACTGATTGAAGTGATCGATTTTTCTGTAGGAGCCGGCCTTGCCGGCGAACACAGGCGACGCGGAGGGAGGCACCGGCTTCGCCGGTGTTCGCCGGCAAGGCCGGCTCCTACACGACAATGTGCATAGCCATAAAACGACAAAGGCCACCCGAAGGTGGCCTTTGTGCGCGTGGGGGGTATTACGTGTTACTTACTTCTTGACTTCCCAGCCAGTCAGCTCGGCCAGGGCCTTGCCGATGTCAGCCAGGGAACGCACGGTTTTCACACCAGCGTCCTGCAGAGCAGCGAACTTCTCGTCCGCAGTGCCCTTGCCACCAGAGATGATGGCGCCAGCGTGGCCCATGCGCTTGCCCGCAGGTGCAGTAACACCGGCGATGTAAGACACGACAGGCTTGGTCACGTTGGCCTTGATGTAGGCCGCGGCTTCTTCTTCAGCAGAACCGCCAATCTCACCGATCATCACGATCGCTTCGGTCTTCGGGTCTTCCTGGAACAGCTTCAGGATGTCGATGAAGTTGGAGCCCGGGATCGGGTCACCGCCGATGCCGACGCAGGTCGACTGGCCGAAGCCGGCGTCGGTGGTCTGCTTCACAGCTTCGTAAGTGAGGGTGCCGGAACGCGAAACGATACCGACCTTGCCTGGCAGGTGGATGTGGCCTGGCATGATGCCGATCTTGCACTCGCCCGGGGTGATGACACCTGGGCAGTTAGGGCCGATCAGGGTCACGCCCAGCTCGTCGCACTTGACCTTGGCGTCCAGCATGTCGAGGGTAGGGATACCCTCGGTGATGCAGACGATCAGCTTGATGCCACCGAAGGCGGCTTCCAGGATGGAGTCCTTGCAGAAAGGAGCCGGTACGTAGATGACCGACGCGTCAGCGCCGGTGGCTTCTACGGCTTCTTTCACGGTGTTGAACACCGGCAGGCCCAGGTGGGTGGTGCCACCCTTGCCTGGAGTCACGCCGCCGACCATCTTGGTGCCGTAGGCGATGGCTTGTTCGGAGTGGAAAGTACCCTGCGAGCCGGTGAAGCCCTGGCAGATGACTTTGGTGTCTTTATTGATCAGGACGCTCATTACTTGCCCTCCGCAGCTTTGACAACTTGTTGAGCAGCGTCGGTCAGGCTGGTTGCCGCAATGATGTTCAAACCGCTTTCTGCCAGTACTTTAGCGCCCAGTTCGGCGTTGTTGCCTTCGAGGCGAACGACGACCGGAACCTTGACGCCGACTTCTTTCACCGCGCCGATGATGCCTTCGGCAATCATGTCGCAGCGAACGATGCCGCCGAAGATGTTGACCAGGACGGCCGCGACATTGCTGTCGGACAGAATGATCTTGAACGCTTCGGTAACGCGCTCTTTGGTAGCGCCGCCGCCTACGTCGAGGAAGTTGGCTGGCTTGCCGCCGTGCAGGTTGACGATGTCCATGGTACCCATGGCCAGGCCGGCACCGTTGACCATGCAGCCGATGTTGCCTTCCAGCGCCACGTAGTTCAATTCGAACTTGGCGGCGTGGGCTTCACGGGCGTCGTCCTGCGACGGGTCGTGGAAGGTTTTCAGCTTAGGCTGGCGGTACATGGCGTTGGCGTCGATGTTGATCTTGGCATCGAGGCAGTGCAGGTCGCCGTCGGCCTTGATCACCAGCGGGTTCACTTCCAGCAGGGCCAGGTCGTGATCCTTGAACAGCTTGGCCAGGCCTACGAAGATCTTGGCGAACTGTTGGACTTGCTTGCCTTCCAGACCCAGCTGGAATGCCAGTTCACGACCCTGGAACGGCTGAGCGCCGACCAGCGGATCGATGGTGGCCTTGAGGATCTTCTCAGGCGTTTCGTGAGCGACTTTCTCGATGTCCACGCCACCTTCGGTGGAAGCCATGAACACGATACGGCGGCTCGAACGATCGACTACAGCGCCCAGGTACAGCTCTTTGGCGATGTCAGTGCAGGATTCGACCAGAATCTTGGAGACGGGTTGACCGTTGGCATCGGTCTGGTAGGTGACCAGATTCTTGCCCAACCACTGTGCAGCGAACGCCTTGGCGTCTTCCTTGCTGCGAACCAGCTTTACGCCGCCCGCTTTACCGCGACCACCGGCGTGGACCTGGGCTTTGACGACCCACTCCGAACCGCCGATCTTGTCGCAGGCTTCTGCCGCTTGCTCAGGGGTGTCGACTGCGAAACCCTTGGAAACTGGCAGGCCGTATTCAGCGAACAGCTGCTTACCCTGATACTCGTGAAGATTCATGCTTTTTACCGTCTTCGTTAGGTACTGCGCTTCGGCGCTGCGCCATCACTGGCGCCGCACCACCTGTGACCGTTGACCCCGGGTTTTCCCGTGTGATCCGGTCCGGCGGACGTTCCGCGGTGAGTCTTGCACGCAAGACCCACGACGGGCAGACCGCCGTGGTTTCTTATAATTAACGCTTCTTACGGTTGGCGACGTGAATGGCACCGCCATTCACCGCCAGCGCTGCTTCATGCAGCGCTTCGGACAGGGTCGGATGGCTGAAGACCATCATGCCCAGGTCCTCGGCACTGGTGCCGAATTCCATTGCAATCGCGCCTTGCTGCACCAGTTCGGCGGCCGATGGGCCGATCACGTGCACGCCCAGTACGCGGTCGGTCTTCGCATCGGCGATGACCTTGACGAAACCGCCGGTATCGTTGGCTGCCATCGCACGGCCGCTGGCCGCGAACGGGAAGGTGCCCACGTTAACCTCAACGCCTTCGGCTTTCAACGCCTGTTCGGTCTTGCCGACCCACGCGATTTCCGGGTGGGTGTAGATGACCGACGGGATCAGGTCGTAGTTCATCTGGGCTTTGTGGCCCTTGATGCGCTCAACGACCATGATGCCCTCTTCCGAGGCCTTGTGCGCCAGCATCATGCCGCGCACCACGTCACCGATGGCGAACACGCCCGGTACGCTGGTGGCGCAATGATCGTCGACGAAGATGTAGCCGCGCTCGTCGATGGTCACGCCGCTGTCGGCGGCCAGCAGGTCGGTGGTCACCGGACGACGGCCGACCGCGACGATCAGCTTGTCGAAGGTGATCTTCTGCTCGCCTTCGGCGTTGGTGTAGGTGACTTCGACTTCGTTGCCGTTGACTTTCGAGCCGGTAACGCGAGCGCCCAGCTTGATGTCCAGGCCTTGCTTGGTCAGGGTTTTCTGGGCTTCTTTCGACACGGCGGTGTCGGCAGCCATCAGGAAGGTGTCCAGGGCTTCCAGGACAGTGACTTCGGCACCCAGGCGAGCCCAGACCGAACCCAGCTCCAGGCCGATCACACCAGCGCCGATGACGCCCAGGCGCTTGGGAACCGATTGGAATTCCAGGGCGCCGGTGGAGTCGACGATGACGTTCTGGTCGACCGGAGCCGGCGGAATGTCGATCGGACGCGAGCCGGAGGCCAGGATCACGTTCTCGGCTTCGATGATTTCAGTGGTGCCGTCAGCCTTGGTGACTTCGACTTTCTTGCCGGCCAGCAGCTTGCCGTGGCCCTGGATCGAAGTGACGCCGTTGGCCTTGAACAGGGTGGCGACGCCACCGGTCAGGTTCTTGACGATGCCAGCCTTGCGGCCAACCATCGCGGCAACGTCCATCTTCACTTCGCCAGTGGAGATGCCGTGAACGTTGAAGCTCTCTTTGGCTTCCTTGTACTTCCAGGAACTGTCCAGCAGAGCCTTGGAAGGAATGCAACCCACGTTCAGGCAGGTACCGCCCAGGGCCAGTTTGCCCTCGGCGTCGGTGTATTTCTCGATGCAGGCGGTGCTGAAGCCGAGCTGTGCGGCCTTGATCGCGGCCACGTAGCCGCCAGGACCTGCACCAATCACTACCACGTCGAATTTCTGGGTCATAAACGATTCCTTTTAAGCTTCAAGCGGCGAGCTGCAAGCCGCAAGACCGGCAGGCTTCAACTTGAAGCTTGCCGCTTGCAGCTTGCAGCTGCGCGATTAGATGTCCAGCAGCAGGCGAGAAGGATCTTCCAGCAGGTTCTTGATGGTCACCAGGAAGGTTACCGCTTCCTTGCCGTCGATCAGGCGGTGGTCGTAGGACAGCGCCAGGTACATGATCGGGCGGATCACCACTTGGCCATTGATGGCCATCGGGCGCTGGATGATGTTGTGCATGCCCAGGATCGCGGCCTGCGGCGGGTTGACGATCGGGGTCGACATCATCGAACCGAAGGTACCACCGTTGGTGATGGTGAAGGTACCGCCAGTCATCTCTTCGATGGCCAGCTTGCCGTCACGGGCTTTCTTGCCGAAGGTGGCAATGCCGTTCTCGATCTCGGCCAGCGACATCGACTCGGCGTTGCGCAGGACAGGAACCACCAGGCCACGGTCGCTGGAAACTGCGACGCCAACGTCAGCGAAACCATGGTAGACGATGTCGTTGCCGTCGATCGAGGCGTTGACTGCCGGGAAGCGCTTCAGTGCTTCGGTAGCTGCCTTGACGAAGAACGACATGAAGCCCAGGCGCACGCCGTTGTGGGTCTTCTCGAACAGGTCCTTGTACTTCGAACGCAGGGCCATGACTTCGGTCATGTCGACTTCGTTGAAGGTGGTCAGCATGGCCATGTTCGACTGTGCTTCGACCAGACGCTCGGCGATCTTGGCGCGCAGACGGGTCATCGGTACGCGCTTCTCGGTGCGGTCGCCAGCGGCAACCACAACCGGAGCAGCGGCGGCAGCGGCAGGCTTGGCGGCCGGAGCAGGTGCCGATTTTTTGTTGGCGACGGCAGCGACGACGTCTTCCTTGGTGATACGGCCGCCTTTGCCGGTGCCGGCAACGGTAGCCAGGTCGATGCCGTTCTCTTCAGCCAGCTTGCGCGCGGCTGGAGCGGCGACCGGGTCGTCTTCGCCAGCGTCGGCGACAGCGGCAGCCGGTGCAGCAGCGGTCGGAGCGGCCGCAGGCGCTGCGGCGGCAGCGCCACCTTCAACGATCGAGCCCAGGACTTCGTCGGACAGGACGGTGTCGCCCTCGCCCTTGACGATGGCGCCCAGCACGCCGTCGGCAGTGGCCAGGACTTCCAGGACGACCTTGTCGGTCTCGATGTCGACGATCAGCTCGTCACGCTTGACGGCGTCGCCCGGCTGCTTGTGCCAGGTGGCAACGGTGCCATCGGCAACCGATTCCGGGAAGGTTGGGGCTTTGATCTCGATAGCCATTATCTGTGTTTCCTTAAATTCGGTTTCAGGTGCGCGAAGGCGTTAGACAGTGAACGCGTCTTGCAGCAGTTTTTCCTGCTGTTCGGCGTGCTTCGATGCGTAACCACAGGCTGGCGCGGCGGAAGCGTCGCGGCCGGCGTATTCCAGGACCAGCGCCTTGTTGTGGCGGCCCAGGATACGGCGCATGTGGTGCTGGCTGCTGTACCAGGCGCCCTGGTTCATCGGCTCTTCCTGACACCAGACCGCATGCTTGAGGTTGGTGTAAGGGGCGAGGATTTCGACCAGGTCGTCCTCAGGGAACGGATACAGCTGCTCGATACGCACGATGGCGATGTCTTCGCGGCCTTCGGCACGGCGTTTTTCCAGCAGGTCGTAGTAGACCTTGCCGCTGGCCAGCACCAGGCGCTCGACCTTGGCAGGATCCAGGGTGTCGATTTCCGGGATCACGGTCTGGAACGAGCCTTCGGCCAGGTCTTCCAAAGTCGAGATGGCCAGCTTGTGGCGCAGCAGCGACTTGGGTGTGAGCACGACCAGCGGCTTGCGCAGCGGGCGGATCACCTGGCGACGCAGCAGGTGGTAGATCTGTGCCGGCGTGGTCGGTACGCAAACCTGGATGTTGTGCTCGGCGCACAGCTGCAGGTAACGCTCCAGGCGAGCGGAGGAGTGCTCCGGGCCCTGCCCTTCATAACCGTGCGGCAGCAGCATGGTCAGGCCGCACAGGCGCCCCCACTTGTGCTCGCCACTGGTGATGAACTGGTCGATCACCACTTGCGCACCGTTGGCAAAGTCGCCGAACTGGGCTTCCCAGATCACCAGCGCGTTAGGCGTGGTGGTCGAGTAACCGTATTCGAAGGCCAGTACCGCTTCCTCGGACAGGAACGAATCGTACAGGTCGAAACGTGGCTGGCCCGGGAACAGGTTCTGCAGCGGGATGTAGGTGCTGGCGTCCTTCTGGTTGTGCAGCACCGCGTGACGGTGCGAGAAGGTGCCACGGCCGATGTCCTGGCCGGTCATGCGGATCGGGTGACCTTCGAATTGCAGAGTGGCGTAGGCCATGGTCTCCGCGTAACCCCAGTTGATCGGCAAGCCACCGGCCTGCATCTTCTGGCGGTCTTCGTAGATCTTCGCCACCTGGCGCTGGACGACGAAGCCTTCCGGCAGTTCCAGCAGCTTGGCGGACAGGTCCTGAAGGGTCTTGAGGTCGAAGCGGGTGTCGTGACGCGCGGTCCAGGCATGGCCCAGGTACGGACGCCAGTCGACGAACAGCTCGCGGTTCGGTTCCTTGACCAGGCTCTTCACTACGTGCAGGCCGTTGTCCAGCGCGTTGCGGTACTCGTCGATCTTGGCCTGGGCGCGTTCGGCATCGATGCGGCCGGCCTGGATCAGCGCGTCGGCGTACAGCTCACGAGTGGTGCGCTGCTTGCTGATCTGCTGATACATCAGCGGCTGGGTGCCGTTCGGCTCGTCGGCCTCGTTGTGGCCACGACGGCGGTAGCAGACCAGGTCGATGACCACGTCACGCTTGAACTGCATGCGGTAGTCGACGGCCAGTTGGGTGACGAACAGCACCGCTTCCGGATCATCGCCGTTCACGTGCAGGATCGGCGCCTGGATCATCTTGGCAACGTCGGTGGCGTACTCGGTGGAACGCGCGTCCAGCGGGTTGCTGATGGTGAAACCGACCTGGTTGTTGATCACGATGTGCACGGTACCGCCGGTCTTGAAACCGCGGGTCTGCGACATCTGGAAGGTTTCCATGACCACGCCCTGGCCGGCGAACGCAGCGTCACCGTGGATCGAGATCGGCAGGACCTTGTCACCCACGGTGTCGTTACGACGGTCCTGACGGGCGCGAACCGAACCTTCCACCACCGGCGAGACGATTTCCAGGTGGGAGGGGTTGAACGCCATGGCCAGGTGGACTTCACCACCGGGGGTCATCACGTTGGAGGAGAAGCCCTGGTGATACTTCACGTCACCGGAGCCCAGCTCGTTCATCTTCTTGCCTTCGAACTCGTCGAACAGCTCGCGCGGGTTCTTGCCGAAGGTGTTGACGAGCACGTTCAGGCGGCCACGGTGGGCCATGCCGATCACGACTTCCTTGGTGCCGTAGGAGCCGGAACGCTGGATCATTTCGTCCAGCATCGGGATCAGGCTTTCGCCACCCTCGAGACCAAAGCGCTTGGTGCCTGGGTACTTGGTGCCCAGGTACTTCTCCAGGCCCTCACCGGCCGTGACGCGCTCGAGCAGATGGGTCTGCACGTCGGCGGAGAATTCCGGACGACCACGCACGCTTTCCAGGCGCTGCTGGAACCAGCTGCGCTGCTCGGAATCGACGATGTGGGTGAACTCGGCGCCGATGGTGCGACAATATGTCTTCTGCAGCGCTTCGAAGATTTCGCGTAGGCTCGCTTCCTCTTTGCCGATGAACAGGTCGCCGGCACGGAAGGTCGTATCAAGATCGGCATTGGTCAAGCCGTAGTGATTGATCGACAGGTCTACGGGCGCAGGACGCTGCCACAACCCCAACGGGTCGAGCTTGGCAGCCTGATGGCCGCGCATACGATAGGCCTGGATCAGTCGCAGCACTTCAACCTGCTTCTTCTCGTGTTCACTGCTCACGCTCCCGGCGGAAACCGGTTGGGCGCGGCGCTGGTTCTTTGCCAGCAGTACGAAATGGTCGCGGATCGTCGAGTGCGATACATCGGTAGCGGTGCTGCCGTCGGCGGGCAACTTCTGGAAGTAAGTGCGCCACTCTTCTGGCACAGCGTTAGGGTCGTGCAGGTAGAGCTCATAAAGCTCTTCCACATATGCAGCGTTACCACCTGAAAGGTGGGCGCTATCCCACATGCGCTGCATCACGCTTTCTTGCATGCTTGGTCACCCTCGGTTAGGGGACTGATCGGCGAGAGCCACAGCAAACCTGGAAAAGTCCGAACACAGCGACTGAACCACGCCACCTGGATCCTGCTGATTTTCCGGGTACCAGCCCGGAAGCCCCTGCTGGTCTCATATCTTCATAGGTAATGAGCGCGGGCTTTGTGGGCCCTTGCTCGGGTTTACCTCAGTGCGGGCGCAGCGCCCGCACCGAGGTTTACTGCAGGTACAACGTTTGAATCAGGTGCCGCTTTGCAGCAGCATGTTACGTACGTGGCCGATTGCCTTGGTCGGGTTCAGACCCTTCGGGCAGACGTTCACGCAGTTCATGATCCCGCGGCAGCGGAATACGCTGAACGGGTCATCCAGGGACGCCAGGCGCTCCTGGGTCTTGGTGTCACGGCTGTCGGCCAGGAAGCGATAGGCCTGCAGCAGGGCGGCGGGGCCCAGGAACTTGTCCGGGTTCCACCAGAACGATGGGCAGGAGGTCGAGCAGCAGGCGCACAGGATGCACTCGTACAGACCATCCAGCTTGTCGCGATCTTCCGGCGACTGCAGACGCTCGATGGCCGGGGCCGGCGTGTCGTTCTGCAGGAACGGCTTCACCTTCTCGTACTGCTTGTAGAAGATGCTCATATCGACGACCAGGTCACGGATAACCGGCAGACCTGGCAGTGGGCGCAGGATCAACTTGTTACCTTTCACGACAGCAGACAGCGGCGTGATGCACGCCAGGCCGTTCTTGCCGTTGATGTTCATGCCGTCGGAACCGCACACGCCTTCACGGCAGGAGCGACGGTACGAGAAGCCCTCGTCCTGCTCCTTGATCAGCGCCAGCACGTCCAGGACCATCAGATCCTTGCCGCCAGTATCGACCTGGAAGGTCTGCATCTTGGGGGCCGAATCGGTGTCCGGGTTGTAACGATAAACTTCGACTTGCAACATAGCGGCCACCCTTAGTAAGTCCGGACTTTTGGTTCGAAGGCAGGAACTGTCTTCGGCGCAAAGTTGACGCCACGCTTGGCGACGCGCTTCTCACCCGGGTAGTACAGGGTGTGGCACAGCCAGTTCTCGTCGTCACGGTCTTCGAAGTCTTCACGGGCGTGTGCGCCGCGGGACTCTTTACGGGCTTCAGCGGCAATCGCGGTCGCTTCGGCGACTTCCAGCAGGTTCTGCAGCTCCAGCGCTTCGATACGCGCGGTGTTGAAGGCCTGGGACTTGTCGTTGATCTTGACGTTGGCGATGCGGTCACGCAGGCCAGCCAGTTGCTCGATACCCTTCTGCATGTATTCGCCGGTACGGAATACACCGAAGTAGTTCTGCATGCAGCTCTGCAGCTCGCGCTTGAGGCTGGCGACGTCTTCGCCGGTGGTGCGCTCGTTGAGCTTGTTCAGGCGGTTCAGGGCCACTTCGACGTCGGTGTCGCTGGCATCGCGGTACTCGACGCCGTCGCTCAGCGCCTTCTCCAGGTGCAGGCCGGCGGCACGGCCGAAGACCACCAGGTCGAGCAGCGAGTTGCCGCCCAGGCGGTTGGCACCGTGAACCGATACGCACGCCACTTCACCAACAGCGAACAGACCCGGGATGATGTGGTCGTTGCCTTCGGCGTCCATGGTGATGGCCTGGCCATGAATGTTGGTGGCAACGCCGCCCATCATGTAGTGGCAGGTCGGGATGACCGGCACCGGCGCGACCACTGGGTCGACGTGGGCGAAGGTCTTCGACAGCTCGCAGATACCTGGCAGGCGGCTGTGCAGCACTTCCTCGCCCAGGTGGTCCAGCTTCAGCAGGACGTGGTCCTTGTTCGGGCCCACGCCGTTGCCGGCGATGATCTCTTTGACCATGGAGCGGGCAACCACGTCGCGGCCAGCCAGGTCTTTCGCGTTCGGCGCATAACGCTCCATGAAACGCTCGCCATGGGCGTTGATCAGGTAGCCACCCTCACCGCGGCAACCTTCGGTAACCAGTACACCGGCGCCGGCGATACCGGTCGGGTGGAACTGCCACATCTCGATATCCTGCACCGGCACGCCGGCACGCAGGGCCATGCCGACACCGTCGCCGGTGTTGATCAGGGCGTTGGTGGTGGAAGCGTAGATACGGCCCGCACCGCCAGTGGCCAGAACGGTGGCCTTGGACTTGATGTACATGGTTTCGCCGGTTTCGATGCAGATCGCGATCACACCGACGAAGGCGCCATCCTGGTTCTTCACCAGGTCAACGGCGTAGTACTCGTTGAGGAAGGTGGTACCCGCTTTCAGGTTGCCCTGGTAGAGGGTGTGCAGCAGCGCGTGACCGGTGCGGTCGGAGGCTGCGCAGGTACGGGCGGCCTGGCCACCTTTACCGAAGTCCTTGGACTGGCCACCGAACGGGCGCTGGTAGATACGGCCGGTTTCGGTACGCGAGAACGGCAGGCCCATGTGGTCCAGCTCGAAGACCGCAGCCGGGCCTTCCTGACACATGTATTCGATCGCGTCCTGGTCACCGATGTAGTCGGAACCCTTGACGGTGTCGTACATGTGCCAGCGCCAGTCGTCGTTCGGGTCGGCCGAAGCGATGGCGCAAGTGATGCCGCCCTGGGCGGAAACGGTGTGCGAACGGGTCGGGAACACCTTGGTGACTACGGCGGTCTTGTGGCCGCCTTGAGCCAGTTGCAGCGCTGCGCGCATGCCTGCCCCGCCGCCACCGATGATGATGGCGTCGAAGGAAATCGTTGGAATGTTAGCCATGAATCAGATACCCCAGAGAATCTGCACACCCCAGACGAAGTAAGCGAACATCGCAACGCCGCATACCGCCTGGAACAGGAAACGAATCGCAGTCGCCGACTTGCCGAACGACATCGGCGTCAGGTAGTCGGTGGCAATGGTCCACATGCCAACCCAGGCGTGGGCGCCCAGGGCAACGAGGGCCAGCAGACTGAAGATACGCATCGCGTTGTTGGAGAACAGACCGTGCCACTGGGCGTAGTCGATGCCCGGGTGCGCGGCGAGGTAGCCAATCAGGAAAATGAAGTAAGCCGCGAGAACGACCGCCGAGACGCGCTGCGCCATCCAGTCGTAGAGGCCCGAACGCGAGAGGTTCGTGACGTTAGTTACCATACCCAAACTCCTGCCAGAACGATCAGCACCACGGAGATGACGATCACGATTTTCGAGCCCAGCTTGCCGCCTTCCAGCGTCTCACCGATGCCCATGTCCATGATCAGGTGGCGCACACCTGCCACGAGGTGATACAGCAGGCCGGACAGCAGGCCCCAGGTCACCAGTTTGGCCAGCGGACTGGTCAGACACGCCTTCACCTCGGCAAAGCCTTCCTCGGAGCCCAGCGACTTGCCCAATGCGTACAGCATGATGGCAAGGCCGAGGAACAGGATGACGCCGGAAATACGGTGAAGAATGGACGTGTACGCGGTGATCGGGAGTTTGATGGTCCTTAGGTCTAGGTTTACAGGTCGTTGGCTTTTCACGGCTTTTTTCACACTGAAGAGCCCCTAGCTAACAGGGCAAAGTTGTTGGTAAGTGTACTGGTCAGGTACCCACCACCCAGGAGAGCGACGACACCCAGCAGGACAGGCTTGAAAGCCCCTGGGAGTCGGCTGCCGAGTATAGACAGTTAGGCTGCTCATGACAACGTGAGGGACTCGCCCGAATAGCGCATTGCCTTTAATGAACAAAAGGCGTAAATGGGCGGGAATTTCGCGAAAAACCAGGCTCCAGAGGGCGTTTCAACCAGCCTTTAGGCAAATTGACATTCGAATTTATCCCTCTATAGTGGTGCGGGCCCTGCGTGGGGGGTCTGTCTGATGATTTCAAGCATTAATAGGAGGCCACATGGCTGACAAAAAAGCGCAGTTGGTCATCGAGGGCAATGCCCCCGTCGAGCTGCCCATTTTAACCGGCACCGTTGGTCCCGATGTTATCGACGTCCGCGGGTTGGGGGCATCCGGCCACTTCACCTTCGACCCTGGTTTCATGGCGACCGCCTCGTGCGAGTCGAAGATCACCTACATCGACGGTGACAAGGGCATCCTGCTGCATCGCGGCTACCCCATCGAGCAGTTGGCCGAACAATCGGACTACCTCGAAACCTGCTACCTGCTGCTGAACGGCGAACTCCCCAACGCTGAACAGAAAGCTCAGTTCGTCAGCACCGTGAAGAACCACACCATGGTTCACGAGCAGCTGAAATCCTTCTTCAACGGCTTCCGCCGCGACGCCCACCCGATGGCGGTGATGTGCGGCGTGGTCGGCGCACTGTCGGCGTTCTATCACGACTCGCTGGACATCAATAACGCGCAGCACCGCGAAATCTCCGCCGTGCGCCTGGTCGCGAAAATGCCGACCCTGGCGGCGATGGTCTACAAGTACTCCATGGGCCAGCCCATGATGTACCCGCGCAACGACCTGTCGTATGCGGAAAACTTCCTGCACATGATGTTCAACACCCCGTGCGAGATCAAACCGATCAGCCCGGTGCTGGCCAAGGCGATGGACCGGATCTTCATCCTCCACGCCGACCACGAGCAGAACGCCTCCACCTCCACCGTACGTCTGGCCGGTTCCTCGGGTGCCAACCCGTTCGCCTGTATCGCCGCCGGCATCGCCGCACTGTGGGGCCCGGCCCACGGCGGTGCGAACGAAGCCGTACTGACCATGCTCGATGAAATTGGCGATGTTTCGAACATCGACAAGTACATCGCCAAGGCCAAGGACAAGAACGACCCGTTCAAGCTCATGGGCTTCGGTCACCGCGTGTACAAGAACCGCGACCCGCGCGCCACCGTGATGAAGCAAACCTGCGACGAAGTCCTGGGCGAGCTGGGCATCAAGAACGACCCGCAGCTCGAACTGGCGATGCGCCTGGAAGAGATCGCCCTCACCGATCCGTACTTCATCGAGCGCTCGCTGTATCCGAACGTCGACTTCTACTCGGGCATCATCCTCAAAGCCATCGGCATCCCGACCAGCATGTTCACCGTGATCTTCGCCCTGGCACGTACCGTGGGCTGGATCTCGCACTGGAAAGAGATGCTCTCCGGCCCGTACAAGATCGGCCGTCCGCGCCAGCTGTACACCGGTTACGAGCAGCGTGACATCGTCGAGCTGAAGGACCGTAAGTAAGCGCCAGTCGCTGAAACG
This sequence comes from Pseudomonas sp. MWU13-3659, assembly GCF_023757525.1. NCBI lineage: Bacteria > Pseudomonadati > Pseudomonadota > Gammaproteobacteria > Pseudomonadales > Pseudomonadaceae > Pseudomonas > Pseudomonas sp. MWU13-3659. The sequence continues at coordinate 53,605 of NZ_JAMSHW010000027.1, forward strand.
CAAAAGCCCCGGCAGTGATGCCGGGGCTTTTTCATTTCACTTCAACGCAAGGCTCAGGACGGAATCACCACCGCCTGCCCGCTCATCGCCAGGTCGACCAGCTCGCGGTTGGCCACCGCGTACATCGCATAGTCGGTACCGGTGGCATTGCGCAGGTCGTCGAGCATGGCGCGCCAACGCTCCACCATCACCCGGTGCTGCTCGCACCACAGTGCGACGCGGGCGTCCATGTCGTCCGGCGCATCGGCCATCTGCAACACGGAGATGGTGATCGCCCGCTGCTGCAGGTCGATATCGTCGCGGAACGCCTCGCGTGCCAGGGCCTGCCAGTTGTTGTCCACCGGCAGGTTGCTGATTTCCTGCAGGTACCAGGTCAGGTCCAGCGAACTGCCCACGGCGAAGAACGCCTTGGCCACTTGCGCCGGGTCATGACCAGTGACGTCCGAGGCCTCGATGATCGGCAGCAGGGTGTACAGGTGGGTGGTCCCCGCGACCATGCGCGCCAGCAGTTCCGGCACGCCGGCTTCGACGAAGCTCTGGTAGCGAACCATCCAGCGCTCGCGGGTCGGCCCCTCCAGCAGCTCGTCGAGCTTGAGCCCCAACTGCGCGAGCACCGGCCCGAAGTGGGCGACGTCACGACCGGCGTCCTGCTCGTTACGGCGGCTGCGCAGGAACCAACGGGTGGCGCGACGGCCCAGGCGCATCAGCTCGTCCATCAGCGTCAGCTGGATCTCGGCCGGGACCTGGTAGTCCAGCGCCTCGATCTGGCGGAACCAGTGCGGCAGGTGGAAGATGTCGCGCACGATCACATAGGCGCCGGCAACGTTCGCCGGGCTCATGCCGGTGGACTCCTTCAGGCGCTGCACGAAGGTGATGCCCATGTTGTTGACCAGGTCGTTGGCGATCTGGGTGCTGACGATCTCGCGTTTCAGGCGGTGACGGCGCATCGAATCGGCGAACTTGCTCACCAGCGACGGCGGGAAGGCCGTCTCCATGTCACGGGTGAGGTAGTCGTCGTCCGGCACCAGCGACTTGAGCAACTGTTCCTTGAGGTCGATCTTGCTGTACGAGATCAGCACCGACAGCTCGGCGCGGGTCAGGCCCTGGCCGGCGGCCAGGCGCTCGGCCAGCTGCTCCTCGGTGGGCAGGAACTCGATGGCGCGGTCCAGCTTGCCACGACTCTCCAGGTCGGCCATCAGGCGCTTGTACTCGGCGATCCGCTCGCGGGCACGGCGGGCCGCCAGCGACAGCGCTTGCGTCTGCTTGTAGTTGTTGCCCAGCACTAGGCCGGCGACTTCGTCGGTCATGCTGCCCAGCAGCTGGTTACGCTGCTTCTCGGTCATGTCGCCGCCCTGCACCACCTCGTTGAGCAGGATCTTGATGTTGACCTCGTGGTCGGAGCAGTCCACGCCACCGGCATTGTCGATGAAGTCGGTGTTGGTGGCGCCGCCGTTCAGGCCGAACTCGACACGGCCGAGCTGGGTCATGCCCAGGTTGCCGCCCTCGCCCACCACCTTGCAGCGCAGTTCGTTACCGTTGACGCGCAGGGCGTCGTTGGCCTTGTCGCCGACATCGGCGTGACTTTCAGTGCTGGCCTTGACGTAAGTACCGATGCCGCCGTTCCACAGCAGGTCGACCGGTGCCTGCAGCAACGCGTGCAGCAGCTCGGTCGGGGTCAGGCGGTCGGCTTCGATGGCGAAGCGTTCCTTCATCTGCGGGCTGATGGCGATGCTCTTGGCGCTGCGCGGGAAGATCCCGCCGCCTTCGGACATGATGCTGGTGTCGTAGTCGCTCCAGGCCGAACGCGGCAAATCGAACAGACGCTTGCGCTCGACGAAGCTGGTGGCCGGGTCCGGGTTCGGGTCGATGAAGATGTGCAGGTGGTTGAACGCCGCCACCAGTTGCAGCTTGTCGGACATCAGCAGGCCGTTGCCGAACACGTCGCCGGCCATGTCGCCGACACCGACCACGGTGATCGGGTCTTCCTGCACGTTGATGCCGCGCTCACGGAAGTGGCGCTGCACGCCCACCCAGGCGCCACGGGCGGTGATGCCCATCTTCTTGTGGTCGTAGCCGGCCGAGCCGCCCGAGGCGAAGGCGTCGCCCAGCCAGAAGCCGTAGTCGATGGCGATGCCGTTGGCGATATCGGAGAAGGTCGCGGTGCCTTTGTCCGCCGCCACCACCAGGTAGGGGTCGTCGTCATCGTGACGGACAACGTTCAATGGCGGCACCACGCCACCGTCCTTGAGGTTGTCGGTGATGTCGAGCAGGCCGGAGATGAAGATGCGGTAGCACGCCACGCCTTCGGCAGCGATCTCGTCGCGGCTGCCGCCCAACGGCAACCGGCGCGGCAGGAAGCCGCCCTTGGCGCCCACCGGCACGATCACCGAGTTCTTCACCTGCTGGGCCTTGACCAGGCCGAGCACTTCGGTGCGGAAGTCCTCTTCGCGGTCCGACCAGCGCAGGCCGCCGCGGGCGACGTTGCCGAAGCGCAGGTGCACGCCCTCGACCCGTGGCGAATAGACGAAGATCTCGAACTTGGGCACCGGCTTCGGCAGCTCGGGGATCAGTTTCGGGTTGAACTTGAAGCTGAAGTAGGACTTGTTCTGGCCGTTGGCGTCCGGCTGGTAGAAGTTGGTGCGCAGCGTCGCCTTGATCAGGTCCAGGTAGCGGCGCAGGATGCGGTCCTCGTTGAGCACCTGGACCTCGTCCAGGGCCGTGAGGATCGCCTGCTCCAGGCGTTGCTGCTTGTCGTCCAGGTCGTCCTGGGTCAGCTTGCGCGCCAGGTAGAAGCGGGTCTTGAACAACCGGGTCAGCTCGCGGGCGATGTCGGTGTGGTTGTTCAGGGTGCTGGCGATGTAGCCTAGGTCGAAGCCCAGGCGGATCTGCTTGAGGTAGCGGGCGTAGGCGCGCAGCAGTGCCACGTCGCGCCATGGCAGGCCGGCGGTCAGCACCAGGCGGTTGAAGGCGTCGTTCTCGGCGTCGCCCTTGACGATATGGACGAAGGCGTCCTGGAAGGTGTCGTTGAGCTGCTGGATGTCGAGGTTCAGGCCTTCGCTGTAGGTGAAGGCGAAGTCGTGGATCCAGAACTCACGGCCACTGGCGTGGCGCAGGCGGTACGGGAACTCACCGAGCACGCGCAGGCCGAGGTTTTCCAGGATCGGCAGCACGTCCGACAGCGCCAGCGGCGTATCGGCGTGGTACAGCTTGCAGTGCAGCTGGCGCTCGCCCAACTGCGTGAGCGGCTGGTAGAAGCTCATGGCCAGCGGCTTGGCTTCCGACAGGTTGAGCACATGCTGCATGTCGACCACCGCCGAATGCGCGGCGAAGCGCTCGCGGTAGCCGGCCGGGAAGCCTTTGGGGAAGTCGGCGAGGATGTTGGTGCCGTGGGCTTCGCCGAAGTTCTCCACCACCAGCGTGGAGAAGTCGTCCTGCCACGAGCGGCAGGCCTGGATCACTTCGTTTTCCAGTTGCTGCAAGTCGATGTCGATGCGGTTCTTCGGATCGACGCGCAGGATCAACTGCACGCGGGCCAGCACCGATTCGGAGAAGAAGGTCCAGAATTCGCAGTCGGTGGCCTTCAGGCGCTCCATCAGCACCTGCTGGATCTTCTGCCGCACTTCGGTGGAGTAGATCTCGCGCGGCACATAGGCCAGGCAATAGCAGAAGCGGCCGTACGGGTCCTTGCGCAGGAACACGCGGATCTTGTTGCGTTCCTGGATCTGCACGATCGACATGGCAGTGCTGAACAGCTCGTCGACCGGGGTCTGGAACAGGTCGTCGCGCGGCAACACTTCCAATACCTGGGCCAGTTCCTTGCCCAGGTGGGCTTTCGGGTCGAAGTGCGAACGGCGCTCGACTTCGGCGACCTTGCCACGAATGTAAGGGATGGTGTGCACGCTCTCGCCATACACCGACGAGGTGTACAGGCCCATGAAGCGGCATTCCTTGATGACGTTGCCGTCTTTGTCGATCTGGCGGATCGACACGTAGTCCGGGTAGGCCGGGCGGTGCACGCGGCTCGGTTGCGAGGCCTTGGCGAACGACAGCAGGCGCGGCTCGCGCAGGTAGGCAACGGCGTAGTCCTCGATGCGCAGGTCATCGGCGCCCAGGCCCGCCCGCAGCAGGCGCGTCAGGCCGAGGAACGAACCCTCGTCGTAGACCAGGTGGCCGCCGGTGGCGTCGGAGGCGACGGTGAATTCTTCATAGCCGAGGAAGGTGAAATGGTTGTCCAGCAGCCATGACAGGAAGCTCTTCACCTCGGCCTTGTCGTTCTGCGCCGGGCCGAAGGCGTTCTGCTCGACCAGCTCCAGCAATTCGCGGATCTTGGCCTTCATCGGCTCGAAGTCGGCGACCACGCCGCGCACCTCGGCCAGCACCTGCTCCAGCTCTTTTGTGAGCGTGGTGAGCTCGGCGGCGTTGGCGCAGCGGTCGATCTCCAGGTACATCAGCGACTCATGGCTGACACCTTCGCCCGAGGTGCCCTTGGGCAGCAACTCGACCAGTTCGCCCTTGCCGCCACGGCGTACGCTGAGCACGGTGGTCTGGAGCGTGTGGATACTGTAGCCACGGCGGTTGAGCTCGGTGCGCACCGAGTCGACCAGGAATGGCAGGTCGTGGTGCAGCACCTCGACCACGGTGTGCGTGGACTGCCAGCCGTGGCGTTCGTAATCAGGGTTGTAGACCCGCACCTGCGGGTACTGGGGGTCGAAGCGCTCGATGATGCGCCAGGCGGACAGCGTGCAGCCGGCCAGGTCCGACAGCCTGCGCTGGGTGAGTTCGTCCAGAGAGATGATGCCGAAGAACTGTTCGGCGAACAGCGCCACTTGTGGCAGGGACTGCTCGCTGATGTGCTGCGCCAGGGCCGCCTGCAGTTGATGCTGGAAGTCGGCTTTGCTGGCTGCGGTGAAAAACGCCATCTGTGGTACTCCGCTTGGGCTTTGTTATAGGTGAAGCGTCGCATGCGTCCGCCACGTACGGATCAACGATAGCCAACCCGCGGCAAGCCGGACGGTAAAACCAGGCGTTGGACATGAGCGTCATGTCCACCGACTGGGGAGCTTAACGACTGAACGGTCACTGCGGCTTGCAGCGCTGCGACATATTCGGTCAAGGGGCGGTAACTTTACGTTTATCGCGACGGGCAAGGCTGTCAGAATTCCCGTTCATTTCCATTGACCCGAGCCGCCCATGCAACTGAAAACCGCCCTGCTCTTCGCCACCCCCTGCGACGACGAGGAAGACAACATGGCGACCCTGTGCTGCCACAGCGACAAGGGCCAGATGTTCCTGCTGACCCGTTATCCGGACGAGGACACCGTCGACCTCACGCTGGACGACGAGCCGTCGACACTGGATGGGCTCAAGGTGACCCTGAGCGCCGAGCGGTTGCTGATCGAGGTGGCGCCGGGGGACCGTGATGCGCTGAGGGGGGATGAGTCGCTGGAGATCATCCTGACGTCTGCCGGCAGCGACCTGGAGGAAGTGGCGCTGACCTTGCGCAATATCCTCGACGGGACCGGGACGTTCGTGTCCGAGATCTGAACCAATACATCGCCCCTGTAGGAGCGGCCTTGTGCCGCGAAAGGGCTGCGCAGCAGCCCCGGTAATTTCTGCTTCGCCGCCGAGATCCTGGGGCCGCGCTGCGGCCCTTTCGCGGCACAAGGCCGCTCCTACACGGGTAGCGTTTAGACCACCAGGATATTGACAGGCCACCATTGCCAAAGGCATTGTCTGACAACCTGACCAACAAGAAACCATTGTCCATGCTCCAGCTCCAGCGCCCCGACACCCTCGTCGAACGAGTCGTCAGCGCCATCCGCGGCGAAATCGATGCCGGCCGCCTGGCCGCCGAATCGCGCCTGCCCACCGAACAGCAACTGGCCGAACAACTGAATGTCAGCCGCTCGGTGGTGCGCGAGGCCGTGGCGCAGCTCAAGGCCGACGGCGTGCTGATCGCCCGCCGCGGGCTCGGTTCCTACATCTCGCAGACGCCCAGCGGCACGGTATTCCGCTTCCCCGGCAGCCAGGGGCGCACGCCGGATTTGGTGCAGATGTTCGAGATGCGCCTGTGGATCGAGACCCAGGCCGCCGCCATCGCCGCCCGCCGCCGCGATGACGAAGACCTCAAGCGCATGGCCACCGCCCTGGAGACCATGGAAGACCCACGTAGCGACTTCGCCACCGCTTCGGCCGCCGACGTGGCCTTCCACCGCGCCATCGCCGAAGCTAGCAAGAACGATTATTTCGTCGCCTTCCACGATTTCCTCGGCGGCCAGCTGGCCGCCGCGCGCCGCACCGCCTGGGAAAACTCCGCCACCCCAGCGGTAGGTGGATCGGCCGACGCCCTGCGCGAGCACCGGGCGCTGTACCTGGCCATCGCCGACGGCGACCGGCAGGCAGCAGCGGCCTGCGCCGAAGCCCACCTGCGCGCCTCGGCCAAACGCTTGAAACTCGACCTCCCCGCCCTCGACTGACCCCGGAGAACCTCATCGCGACCTGGCGAGGTTTTCACGCGCACTAGTTAGTCTGACAACCTGATAAGCAGATCCACCGACAAGAACACCAAGGTAACCCTGCATGACCTACGACTACTGCATCATCGGCGGCGGCATCGTCGGCCTCGCCACCGCCATGGCCCTGCTCGAGCAGCGCCCCGGCGCCTCGCTGCTGGTCCTCGAGAAGGAAGCCAGCCTCGGCCGCCACCAGACCGGCCACAACAGCGGCGTGATCCACGCTGGTATCTACTATGCGCCCGGCAGCCTCAAGGCCGACCTGTGCAAGCGCGGCGCCCAGGCCACCAAGGACTTCTGCGGCGAGCACGGCATCGCCTTCGAGGTGTGCGGCAAGCTGTTGGTGGCCTCCAACGACCTGGAAGTGCAGCGCATGCAGGCGCTGTATGAACGTTCGCAGCAGAACGGTTTGAAGGTCGAGCGCCTGGATGCCGGCGCACTGCGCGAGCGGGAACCGAACATCGTCGGCAAGGGCGCGCTGTTCCTCGATGCCACCGGCATCGTCGATTACACGCAGGTGTGCAACGCCATGGCCAAGGTGATCCAGCAGGCCGGTGGCGAGCTGCGCCTGTCCACCACGGTGCGCGCCATCCAGGAGCACGCCGACCATGTCACCGTCACCAGCGACAGCCACACCTGGCGCGCCCGCCAGCTGGTGGCCTGTGCCGGCTTGCAGTCCGACCGCCTGGCGCGCCTGGCCGGGGTGAAGATCGACCACCAGATCATCCCCTTCCGTGGCGAGTACTACCGCCTGCCGGCGAGCAAGAACCAGATCGTCAACCACCTGATCTACCCGATCCCCGACCCCGAACTGCCGTTCCTTGGCGTGCACCTGACGCGGATGATCGACGGCAGCGTCACCGTCGGCCCCAACGCGGTGCTGGGTTTCGGCCGGGAGAACTACCGCAAGTTCTCGGTGAACTGGCGCGATGTCGCCGAGTACGCGCGCTTCCCCGGCTTCTGGAAAACCCTCTGGAACAACCTGGGCTCCGGCACCACCGAGATGAAGAACTCGCTATTCAAGCGCGGCTACCTGGAGCAGTGCCGCAAGTACTGCCCATCGCTCGAGGTCGAGGACCTGCTGCCCTATGAGGCCGGCATCCGCGCCCAGGCGGTGATGCGCGACGGCACCCTGGTGCACGACTTCCTGTTCGCCGAGACCCCGCGCATGGTCCACGTCTGCAACGCCCCGTCGCCGGCCGCCACTTCGGCCATCCCCATCGGCCAAATGATCGCCGAGAGAATCCTCAAGGCCCGCTGAACATCCGCTGCACCCACAACTACAAAGACAATAAGGAAACCTTCGATGTCGGTACACGAGGCGGCCCTGGCCGCGACCGAAACGCCCGAACAGCAACGCAAGCGCCTGCGCAAGGTGGCGGCGGCAACCATCTTCGGCTCGATGCTGGAGTGGTACGACTTCTACCTCTACGCCACCATGGCGGCGATCGTCTTCTCGAAGATCTTCTTCGACCCGAGCAACCCGGCGGTGGCCTCGCTGCTGGCGTTCTCCACCTTCGCCATCGGCTTCATCGCCCGCCCCTTCGGCGGCGTGCTGTTCGGCTACCTGGGCGACCGCTTCGGGCGCAAGCAGGTGCTGGTGATCACCTTCTGCATGATGGGGGTGTGCACCGCGCTGATCGGGCTGATCCCGGGCTACGCCACCATCGGCATCTGGGCGCCGATCCTGCTGGTGATCATCCGCATCATCCAGGGCCTGGGCGCTGGCGCCGAACTCTCTGGCGCGGCGGTGACCTCCTACGAGCACGCCAGCGAAGGCAAGCGCGGCAGCCAGGGCGCCTGGCCGGCGCTGGGGCTGAACCTGGGCCTGTTGCTGTCGTCGCTGACCGTGTACCTGCTGACCATGAATGGCAATGAGTTCCTGCTGGCCGGTGGCTGGCGCATCCCGTTCATCGCCAGCATCGTCCTGGTGGCCGTGGGGTTGTGGGTGCGCAAGAGCATTCCCGAGACCCCGGACTTCAAGCAGTTGGACAAGGCCGACGACAAGCCGCAGGTGTCGCCGCTGAAGCTGCTGTTCAAGAACGACCTCAAGGGCCTGGCCGTGGTGTTCTTCGTGGCCGTGGGCTACAACGCCCTGAGCTACATCTTCAAGACCTTCTCGCTGGCCTACCTGACCCAGTTCAAGGGTGTCGAGGCCCATGTCACCTCGCTGTCGGTGACCCTGGCCAGCCTGGTGGCGATCTTCGCCGTGCCGTTCTTCGGCTGGCTGTGCGACAAGTGGAGCAGCAAGACCGTGTTGATGCTGGGTGGGGTGCTGTCGGCGCTGTTCGCGTTCCCGTTCCTGCAACTGCTGTCGACCGGCGAGCCGATGATGATCTACCTGGCCATCGCCGTGGGCACCGGGATCCTGGCGCCGATGATGTTCGCGCCGCAGGGGTCGTTCCTCAGCCGGCAGTTCCCGACCCAGACGCGTTCGTCCGGGTTCGGCACCGGGCGCGAGATCGGCACCGCCGTGGCCGGCGGGCTGGCGCCGCTGGGTGGGCTGGCGTTGGTGGCGGGATCGGCGACCCACTCCACCGATGGCGTGGCGTTGATCCTGGCGGTGGCCGGGGTGCTGGTGGTGGTGTTCGCGTGCTTTGACCAAGGCTGGCGGCATTCGAAGTCGAAGAACTGAGCCCCCGTTACAGACGCC
>NZ_JAMSHW010000028.1:0-59844 GCF_023757525.1 Pseudomonas sp. MWU13-3659
CGCCGCCGACGATCCTATTCCCTATCCAGAATTTACGTCAATAAAGTTATTGTAGGAAACTTCCGAAATTCTTCATTGGAAGAGGGCCACCTCTCGCTGTTTCTGAGTCGGGAAGCAATGGTTATAATAATTTATTAGCCATATATGCTTTCCACGTATAGATGGCTTGTTTGTGAGGTTGTCTGGAACAATGCTAGAAATGCCTTTCCATGCCTCGTCGTATTTTCGGGTGTGCAGATAGTTTATGAAGTACGAACCATCACTTTCTTTAAGAATGAGGTCGTTTTCGTTGCCGTTCTGAGGGTAGATGAGATCTATCAAGTCTTTGGAAATGACGATGCGAGGATTTACTGATATGTCTTTTTCTAAGTTGTAGGCGTGTATTAAGCCGCTACTGAATAAAAAGTCATCCTCGAAGTGGTGCATGCCATATGAAATTCCTCCGCGACACAATATGCTGTTTTTCAGTAGCTCATATTGGTAGTCAGCTACGAGGCTTAAAAAATCATGAAATTTTTCTTTGTTGAATGGTAGTGCTAGTACTACTGAGTCAGAAAACTGAATGAGCTGAAGATTTTCAAGGTTGCCTTGCAGTTTTTTGGTTTGCGCGTGAACTGACTTCAGTTTGTCAATGTATTTTTGTGAGCTGACGGGGTTTTCGCAGTCATGGCTAACCATGTTGCTAAATCCAAGCAGGTCAATAAAAGCAACAAAATAATTTTTTAAAATATTGCTCATGGTTTATTTAGGAGTTCAAGTCGTTGGTAGATTTCAGCGATGCGCTGTTCATAATTTTCCATGCGAGCTTGAGCTCCCGTCCAAACTGGACCAGACCAAGGACGGCGCTCTTCATCCATTACCCTTGTATCATCTTGAGTAATGCTGAAAATCGGCTTGCCATGTTCCTGCATCAGCGGTGCCAAACTTTGGAAGTCCCGGATTTTTGCAGCAACAAGCTCTTCGCCTGACAGTCCGCATGATAGATCGTAGTCTTTGATATTGAAAGTTTTAAGCATGGGGATGAGTGACTCTTCTGCTTTTGCAGGAATTCGGTCCATCCACATGCGGTAACTAGGTTTAGGTTGGCCGCCAAATATTTTGAAGTTTTGTAACACTATGCCTAAGAATTTTGGAAGGCCGTGCTTAATTGGTAGGTCTAAGTCCTTAAAGCTTTGATAGATTTGTTGGTGCTCTTCGATCCAGCGTTGGATGATGGATGTAAGTGTTCCAATGGCTTGAACGTTAAATCTATCTGGAGAGGTAGGAACAAAAAAGCCATCGCAAGCAAGGAAGCAAGAGCGAGTAAGTGCGCCGGAGCTTGGGCCTACGTCAATGAGGATATAGTCTATATTATGCTTGTTGCCGTATCTGGTCAGGAGGTCACCTAGGGCGACATAAGTTCTTTTTTCGTGGGTTTTATTTGAGAAGCGTTGGATGTGCGCCTCGGCAAAGGCATCCTCAATACTGCTTAATGAAACGTCCCCGCGTAATAGTTCCAGGTTTTCTTTGATTGGAATTGTTTTTACAGTATCTAAATCGATTTGTGGTATTTCGCCTTCGATCCTGGGTATTACTATTTCAAGAAGACTTGTTCCTTCCAGTTTTTGCTATTTTCCACTTGTGCGTTCTAGCTCATCAAGCTGTGCAAGCATTGGGGCTAACATTAATTCGGTAAGGTTGCACTGGGGGTCGGCATCTATGGCGAGAACCCGCTTTCCTTGATTAGCTAGATAGTGCGCGAGGTTGAATGTTGTGGTTGTCTTAGAGACGCCACCTTTGTGATTGTATAGCGTGATAACCTTTGCCATATGATTCTCCATAAAAAAAGCCCTGCATGGCAGGGCTTTTAAAATTCCCTTTCTCCATGAGGGGAATTCACTTATAGCATGTCAAAAACTTGGCATCAATCCCAGCTCAGAGCACCACCAGTCTGATACTCAATCACCCGAGTCTCAAAGAAGTTCTTCTCCTTCTTCAAGTCCATGATCTCGCTCATCCAAGGGAACGGGTTAGTCGTCCCCGGATACTCTTCCTTCAGACCAATTTGGGTCAGTCGACGGTTGGCAATGAACTTGAGGTAATCCTCCATCATCGCCGCGTTCATGCCCAGCACACCGCGCGGCATGGTGTCACGGGCGTATTCGATCTCCAGCTGGGTACCCTGCAGAATCATCTGGGTAGCCTCTTCCTTCATCGCGGCATCCCACAGGTGCGGGTTCTCGATCTTGATCTGGTTGATCACGTCGATGCCGAAGTTCAGGTGCATGGACTCGTCGCGCAGGATGTACTGGAACTGCTCGGCGACGCCGGTCATCTTGTTGCGGCGGCCCATGGACAGGATCTGGGTGAAGCCGCAGTAGAAGAAGATGCCTTCCAGCACGCAGTAGTAGGCGATCAGGTTGCGCAGCAGCTCTTTGTCGGTTTCGACGGTGCCGGTGTTGAACTCCGGATCAGAGATGGCGCGGGTGTACTTCAGGCCCCAGGCGGCCTTCTTAGCGACCGACGGGATCTCGTGGTACATGTTGAAGATCTCGCCTTCATCCATGCCCAGCGACTCGATGCAGTACTGGTAGGCGTGGGTGTGGATCGCCTCTTCGAAGGCCTGGCGCAGGATGTACTGGCGGCACTCGGGGTTGGTGATCAGGCGGTACACGGCCAGGGCCAGGTTGTTGGCAACCAGGGAGTCGGCGGTGGAGAAGAAGCCGAGGTTGCGCATGACGATGCGGCGCTCGTCTTCGGTCAGGCCGTCCATGCTCTTCCACAGGGCGATGTCGGCGGTCATGTTGACCTCTTGCGGCATCCAGTGGTTGGCGCAGCCGTCGAGGTACTTCTGCCAGGCCCAGTCGTACTTGAACGGTACCAGTTGGTTGAGGTCGGCGCGGCAGTTGATCATGCGCTTTTCGTCAACGGCGACGCGGGCCGAGGAGCCTTCCAGCTCGGCCAGGCCTTCGGCGATGTCCAGGGCGTCCAGCGCAGCCTTGGCGCGCTTGACGGCGTCGGAGTCAGCGGCAGTGGCAGCGCGGGCTTCCAAGGCGGCGGCACCGCCGGCGCTGTCGAGCTTGTCCATACCTGGCTGGCTGGCTTGATTGCTACTTGGGCCTTTAGTGGTGACTTCGTTTTCGTCCTTGTCGAATTCGTCCCAGCTCAGCATGGTGTTTTGGCTCCGCTTGTGGGTCGCATGGGGGCGACCGTAAAAATTTAAGATGAAGTGATATTGCTAGAGACCACGTAGGAATCGCCTCGGCTCATGAGGTGTCTCCACAAGGTTTCGAATTTTGGTTTGAATGGCCATGAGCTTGGTGATCAGCAATCACAGGCTTTGTTGGCGCACCGGCCGCGAAAGGCATCCGGAGGCAGGGGCCGACCATCGTAAGCGGTCAGAATTTCGAGCCGCTTTTTGAGGGGCAGCATTGTACCGGAAAACAGCAATTCGGGGGCTTTCATGTCGTGTCTCCGATCTCTTTTTTGGGCAAGAGACCCGGTAACCTTCGATGAGTTTGTCAAGACGCCAGAGCGGCTAAATTCGCCTATATGGTGTTGTGTCTTGTTCCGAAGCACACGATATAGTTTTGAGGGGGAGGGGACAAGGGTGAAATCGAAGCCGAGCTTGCTCTGAATCAAGAGGACGGACCTTAACGCCGCATGGAAATGGAGCTACAGGCGGTCATCATCAGCAAACCGATCGACGAACGGAGATGGAGCGAAGGGGATTTTGAATCAATGAAGCGGGGGGATGGATGCGCGGAGACGAAAATCAGGCATAAAAAACCGGAGCAATAGCTCCGGTTTTTTCAAAGTGGATGTAGGGGCAACGAAGTCACCGCTGAAATTGCAGGGGCCGCTGCGCGACCCATTCGCGACACAAGGCCGCTCCCACAGGTTAGTTGCACGGCTTGCCCAACGTCTCAACCACATGGGACTTGGGGGAGCTTGCGGGCGTTTTTCATCAACGTGAAGCGGTTGGTTACTGCATTGCGGCCAATCTTGCGAGTGTCACTTTTTTCCGCTCAGTGGGGTACACCCTTATGAGAGAGGTCCGTTGTTTGTCCTGAGTCGCGCGAGCGATGGGCAAAGGGCAGGCAGTGCTTCGCTGTCACGGCTCAAGCCTTGCGAGCAGGCTTCGAGCTCAAGCTCGTCATTGCTCAAAGCTTAAGTGCTTCGATGGTACGGGAGGGAATGGGGTGCTACCGGCGTTGGGTTTTCCGGTGTTTGTGGCGGCCAAGGGCGCTGAGGTAGGTAGTCATCAGACCCCGATACCAGGAAATCGGTCACAAGTGAGAAGGCGTCATGGCATCTGCCTCAAGCAAAGCCGTAGAGTGGTAGAAGAGCCAAGAAATGAGCATGAGCATTCCGCAAGCAGAAGCCGGGAGTGTTGCTCTCCCGGCTTTTTCTGCATTTACTTCGATTTCTTCACGGTTTCAACCACATGGGTCTTGGGGTTCTGACGAGCCTTTTCGACCGTGGTGAAGCGCCCACTATCCGCATCGCGACCGATCTTCTGGTCGCCGGATGATGTCTTTTTGGACATGGCGTGATTCTCCAATTAGATGAGCATCACTTGACACTAGTCCTGACAGGCACGAAGATTCGCGCTCACTTTAGATCTGTAGGATCTAGCCTCCCTTTGAGCGATGCGCTTGCTCGTGGGAGATTCAAGCCCGATGCAGCTGCAACTGCATCGGGTTTTTTATTGCCTGAGAAAAGCACTTCTTACAAAACGGGGCGAGAGAAGTAGCCTTCTTTCGCCCCGTGCTTACCTTATTGGCAGGCTTCGCAATCCGGCTCGTCGATGGCGCAAGCCTTCGGTACCGGGGCAGGACCCGCCGCCTGGACCGGGGCGCTGTCACCGCCGCTCGACACGGCATTGAGCTTGCCGGTGTTGATGGTCGACTTCTCGGTGCTGGTCGCGGCCAGGGCACGGAGGTAGTAGGTGGTCTTCAGACCACGGTACCAGGCCATGCGGTAGGTCACGTCCAGCTTCTTGCCCGAGGCGCCGGCGATGTACAGGTTCAGCGACTGGGCCTGGTCGATCCACTTCTGGCGACGGGAGGCGGCGTCGACGATCCACTTGGTCTCGACTTCGAACGCGGTGGCGTACAGGTCTTTCAGCTCTTGCGGGATACGCTCGATCTGCTGCACCGAACCGTCGTAGTACTTCAGGTCGTTGATCATGACCGAGTCCCACAGGCCGCGGGCCTTCAGGTCGCGGACCAGGTACGGGTTGATCACGGTGAACTCGCCCGACAGGTTCGATTTCACGTACAGGTTCTGGTAGGTCGGCTCGATGGACTGCGACACGCCGGTGATGTTGGCGATGGTCGCGGTCGGCGCGATGGCCATGATGTTCGAGTTACGAATACCTTTTTGCACGCGCTCGCGCACCGGTGCCCAGTCCAGGCTCTCGGTCAGGTCGACGTCGATGTACTTCTGGCCACGGGCCTCGATGAGGATCTGCTGGCTGTCCAGCGGCAGGATGCCCTTGGACCACAGCGAACCCTGGAAGGTCTCGTAGGCGCCGCGCTCGTCGGCCAGGTCGCAGGAAGCCTGGATCGCATAGTAGCTGACCGCTTCCATCGACTTGTCGGCGAACTCGACCGCAGCGTCCGAGCCGTACGGGATGTGCTGCAGGTACAGCGCGTCCTGGAAGCCCATGATGCCCAGGCCGACCGGGCGGTGCTTGAAGTTCGAGTTGCGCGCTTGCGGCACCGAGTAGTAGTTGATGTCGATCACGTTGTCGAGCATGCGCACGGCAGTGTTCACGGTGCGTTGCAGCTTGGCGGTGTCCAGCTTGCCGTCGACGATGTGGTTTGGCAGGTTGATCGAGCCCAGGTTGCAGACCGCGATCTCATCCTTGTTGGTGTTCAGGGTGATCTCGGTGCACAGGTTCGAGCTGTGGACCACGCCCACGTGCTGCTGCGGCGAACGCAGGTTGCACGGGTCCTTGAAGGTCAGCCATGGGTGGCCGGTCTCGAACAGCATCGACAGCATCTTGCGCCACAGGTCTTTGGCCTGGATGGTCTTGAACACCTTGATCTTGTTGTACTCGGTCAGGGCTTCGTAGTACTCGTAGCGCTCTTCGAAGGCCTTGCCGGTCAGGTCGTGCAGATCAGGCACTTCCGACGGCGAGAACAGGGTCCACTTGCCGTCATCGAAGACGCGCTTCATGAACAGGTCAGGGATCCAGTTGGCGGTGTTCATGTCGTGGGTACGACGGCGGTCATCACCGGTGTTCTTGCGCAGCTCGATGAATTCTTCGATGTCGAGGTGCCAGGTTTCCAGGTAGGCGCAGACGGCGCCCTTGCGCTTGCCACCCTGGTTCACGGCGACGGCGGTGTCGTTGACCACTTTCAGGAACGGCACGACGCCTTGCGACTTGCCGTTGGTGCCCTTGATGTACGAGCCCAGGGCGCGTACCGGGGTCCAGTCGTTGCCCAGGCCACCGGCGAATTTCGACAGCATGGCGTTGTCGTGGATCGCGTGGTAGATGCCCGACAGGTCGTCCGGCACGGTGGTCAGGTAGCAGCTGGACAGCTGCGGGCGCAGGGTGCCGGCGTTGAACAGGGTCGGGGTCGAGGCCATGTAGTCGAAGGACGACAACAGGTTGTAGAACTCGATCGCACGGGCTTCTTTGTCTTTCTCTTCCAGCGCCAGGCCCATGGCCACACGCATGAAGAACACCTGTGGCAGTTCGAAGCGCACGCCATCCTTGTGGATGAAGTAGCGGTCGTAGAGGGTCTGCAGGCCCAGGTAGGTGAACTGCTGGTCGCGCTCGTGGTTGATCGCCTTGCCCATGCGCTCCAGGTCGTAGCCTTTCAGCGCTGGGTCGAGCAGTTCGAACTCGACGCCTTTCTCGACGTAGGCCGGCAGGGCCTTGGCGTACAGGTCGGCCATCTCGTGGTGGGTGGCGCTGTCGGCGACGTTCAGGAAGCCCAGGCCTTCGGCGCGCAGGGTGTCCATCAGCAGGCGGGCGGTGACGAACGAGTAGTTCGGCTCACGCTCTACCAGGGTACGGGCGGTCATCACCAGGGCGGTGTTGACGTCTTTCAGGGCCACGCCGTCGTACAGGTTCTTCAGGGTTTCGCGCTGGATCAGGTCGCCATCGACTTCGGCCAGGCCTTCGCAGGCTTCGCTGATGATGGTGTTCAGGCGGGCCATGTCCAGAGGGGCCAGGCTGCCGTCGGCCAGGGTGATGCGGATGCTAGGGTGCGGCTCGACCACGGCGTCGGTGTTGGCGCGGGTGGCGCGCTCTTTGGCGCGCTGGTCGCGGTAGATCACGTAGTCGCGGGCGACTTTCTGCTCGCCGGCGCGCATCAGGGCCAGTTCGACCTGGTCCTGGATTTCTTCGATGTGGATGGTGCCACCCGATGGCATGCGACGCTTGAACGTGGCGGTGACCTGCTCGGTCAGGCGCGCGACGGTGTCGTGGATGCGCGACGAGGCGGCGGCGGTGCCGCCTTCAACTGCGAGGAACGCCTTGGTGATGGCCACGGTGATCTTGTCGTCGGTGTAGGGGACGACAGTGCCGTTGCGCTTGATCACGCGCAGTTGGCCGGGGGCGGTGGCAGCCAGATCCTGGTTGGATTCGGCCTGCGGCGCCTTGGCCTGCGGGTTCTCGCGAGTCGTGTCGGTTTGCATGGGTGGGTGTCTCCACAGTTTCTAGTTTGTTCAGGCGCCTGTTGGGGCGCCCACCGTTCCGTCCACTTGCTCGATGGCCCGGGCGGGGACGCGCGTGATGCACGCGCATCCGCCCGCTCGGGCGTACCGACTTCGGGACAGACTCAGGAATTGGGGGCAATAAGCTGCCGCTCCCTGGCCGAAGTCAAAGGTTCTGGGCGTACCCAAAATCTGTTGCTGTTGAGTGCGAGGCAGTGCCTGCAACACTCATACCCGAACAAGGCCGTCTTGGGGCTTGCATCGGTGGCCTCCGCAGGAGCGGTTTGGCTGCTGGAATCACGTTAAGTTCAGTCAGTAAATTCGCTTGAATTTGCCTGTTGACTTGTGTTTGTGATTTTGCACGAAACCCTATATCTAGTGGTTCGCTGCGATAGGGATACAAGATAATGCGGTCTGGGGGGCTTTGCAAGGCGAGCGCCTGTGGATAACTTGTGGGTACTTTGTGGGTTTTTGCTGTAAGCCTTATCCCAAGAGGTTTGCACTATTTTTTACCTGTGCTACGCCTCTGCGCAGAATTTTGCGGGCGCGAACCCTATCACAAAAAACGGTTCAGTCGAGGGGCGTCTTGCGTGGTTGGCAGGGGTGGGGGCGGAACGTAGTATCGTCAGGCGATGTTGCGCTTTGGTGAACGGGAATTTTCCAGCGGATCAGGCAGTTGCGATAGCGAGACCGGCGCATACCTGTAGGAGCCGGCTTGCCGGCGAACAGGCCGGAACAGCCAGCGCAAGAACAACAATAAAAGACCAACACAAGGTAAGGCCATGGACCAGCCAGCAAACCGTATCCTCATCGTCGAGGACGACCAGCGCCTCGCCGAGCTCACCGCCGAATACCTCCAGGCCAACGGTTTCGAAGTGGCGGTGGAAGGCGATGGCGGCCGTGCCGCGCGGCGCATCATCGACAGCCAGCCAGACCTGGTGATCCTCGACCTGATGCTGCCTGGCGAGGACGGCCTGAGCATCTGCCGCCGCGTGCGTGGCCAGTACGCCGGCCCCATCCTCATGCTCACCGCCCGCAGCGACGAGCTCGACCAGGTCCAGGGCCTGGACCTGGGCGCCGACGACTATGTCTGCAAGCCGGTACGCCCACGCCTGCTGCTGGCGCGCATCACTGCCCTGCTGCGCCGCAGCGAGGCCCCCGAACGGCGCCAGGACCTGACCTTCGGCCCGCTGCATATAGACAGCCGCCAGCGCGAGGCGCGCCTGGGCGGCCAGCTCATCGAACTGACCGGCGCCGAGTTCGACCTGCTCTGGCTGCTGGCCAGCAACGCCGGGCGGGTGCTGTCCCGCGAAGAGATCTTCACCTCGCTGCGCGGCGTCGGCTACGACGGCCAGGACCGCTCCATCGACGTGCGCATCTCCAAGATCCGCCCCAAGATCGGTGACGACCCGATCACCCCGCGCCTGATCAAGACCCTGCGCAGCAAGGGCTACCTGTTCGTCGGCGAGGCGCCATGAACTCGATCTTCCTGCGCATCTATGGCGGCATGCTCGCCGTGCTGGTGCTGGTGGCCGTGCTGGGTGTGCTCAGCCTGCACCTGGTCAACGAGATCCGCGCCGGCCAGCACCGCGAGCGCCTGGCCCAGGGCACCTTCAGCCTGATGGCCGACAACCTGGCGCAGCAGAACGCGGTGGAGCGCACCCGTTCGCTGGTGATCTGGGAGCGCCTGCTCGGCGTGCCGCTGGACCTGCAGCCGATGTCGGGGTTCACCCTCGACGGCGGGCAGCGCGCGCGCCTGTACCGTGACTTGGTCGTGGTCGAGAAGACCGGCCCGCATGCCGCCCGGGTACTGCGCCGGGTTGGCCACGAAGATGTGCTGCTGGTGGCCGAGGTGAAGCAGATCAGCGAGCAGTTGGCCCGCGCAACCCTTTATCTATTGGCCGACGAACTCGTGCGCTACCCGGTGACCGAGCAGCAGGCGCGCCTGGCGCAGCTCAGGCAGAGCAAAGGCTTTGGTTTCGATATCGCCCTGCAGCGCATCGAGCGGGCGGCGCTGGACGACGACCAGCGGCGCCGGGTGGAGGAGGGCGACACGGTGATGGCGCTGGGCAAGGATGGCGACTCGATCCGCGTGTTCTCGGGGCTTGCCGGGTCGCCCTGGGTGCTGGAGATCGGCCCGTTGTACCAGCTCAACCCCTATCCGCCGCAACTGCTGATCCTGATCGCTTTCCTCGGGCTGTGCCTGATTGGGCTGGTGGTCTACTTGCTGGTGCGCCAGTTGGAGCGGCGGGTGTCTGGCCTTGAAGTGGCGGCTTCACGTATCGCCCAGGGCAGCCTGGACACCCGGGTGCCGGCGGGCGACGCCGACTCGGTTGGGCGCCTGGCTGCGGCCTTCAATGGCATGGCCGAGCACTTGCAGCGTTCGTTGACCATGCAGCGCGAGCTGGTGCGGGCTGTGTCCCACGAGCTGCGCACGCCCGTGGCGCGGCTGCGCTTCGGCCTGGAGATGATCGAGAGCGCCAGCACCGAGCAGGCCCGGGCCAAGCATCTGGCCGGCATGGATGGCGACATCCAGGACCTGGACCGGTTGGTCGACGAGATGCTTACCTACGCCCGCCTGGAGCAGGGCGCGCCGGCCTTGCACTTCCGGGTGGTAGACCTGGACGAACTGCTGGCGCGAGTGATCGAGGAGCTGGCGCCGCTGCGGGCCGAGGTGAAGGTGGTGCGAGGTGAGTGCCAGGGCCTGGAGGGTGCTGACGCCCGGGTTGAAGCCGAGCCGCGCTACCTGCACCGCGCCCTGCAGAACCTGGTGAGCAATGCCATGCGCCATGCCGAATCCGAAGTGCGCCTGAGCTATCAGGTCGGCCAGCAGCGTTGCCGCATCGATGTCGAGGACGACGGGCCGGGGATTCCGGAAGGTGTCTGGGACCGCATCTTTACCCCGTTCACCCGCCTCGACGACAGCCGTACCCGGGCATCGGGCGGGCATGGGCTGGGCCTGTCGATCGTGCGCAGGATCATCTATTGGCATGGCGGCCGCGCCTTGGTCGGGCGCAGTGAGCAGTTGGGCGGCGCCTGTTTCAGCCTGAGCTGGCCGCGTGAGCAGCCACGGGACTAGACACTGATCAGGCTGAGCAGGTGGCCATCCTGCACGCAGAACTGGCCATCGAGTTCGACGCCGTGGTGCCATTCGGGCGACAGGTCGGTGAGCAGGCGCAGGCGGGCCTGGCCGTCGGCGGACCAGGTCAGCAGTTCGGCGTGTTCGAAGTAGAAGCGCTGTTTGGTCAGCGGGTAGAGCGTCTTGAACAGGCTCTCTTTGAGCGAGAAGGTCAGGGTCACGGCCAGGGCCTGCTGGCTGCGGTCCAAGCGCTCCATCTCCGGGGGGGTGAAAATTTCGCCGGCCAGGCGTTCGGCGCGTTCCTCGCTCAGCAGGGTTTCCTGGTCCAGGCCCAGGCCACGGCACTGGCCATCGGCGGCGACCACCGCCGCAGCCCAGCCTTGGCCGTGGGTGATCGAGCCATGGATGCCGGCCGGCCAGATGGGGGAGCGGTCCTCGTGGCTGGCCGGCGCATGGTCACGGCCGTCCAGGAGCCGCAGGGCCTCGCGGGCGCAGACGCGGCCGGCCAGGTATTCGGCCTGGCGCTTGGCAACAGAGCGTTGCAGGCTGGCGGTTTGGGTGATACCGGCGCGCTGGAAGTCGTCAGGCGCGAGGTTGGTTGGGTCGAAGGCGCAGCTGACCAGTACGGCGCCGGGGACCGGGCGGGGCAGGGGCCAGTGATGCTGGAGGGGGGCGCAGCAGGTCGGGAGTCTGTTCATGGCGGGTATTGTGCCAGCGCCTGAGCGGGTGGTGGAGCGGAGATTTCGGGGCTGCTTTGCAGCCCATCGCCGGCAAGCCGGCTCCTACAGAGGGGCATCGTAGGAGCCGGCTTGCCGGCGATGGGCCGTGAAACGGCCCCGGCGACCTTCAATCGAACGCGGTCTTGAAGAACGCCTGCATATCCTTCCACGAGCTTTCATCCGCCGCCTTGTCATAGCCGATATCCGGCCCGCCATGCTCGCCATGGCTCAACCGATCGGCATCGGGGTTGGTGAACCCGTGCTTGGCCCCCGGGATCCCGACGAACTTGTAGTCGGCACCGGCCGCATCCATTTCCGCCTTGAACGCCGCCACCTGCTCCGGCGTGACCATGCTGTCGGCCTCACCGTGTTCTACCAGGATCTTCGCCCGGATCACCCCTGGCTGGGCCGGCGTCTGGGTCACCAGCGCGCCATGGAAGCTCACTACGGCGTCGAGTTTCACGCCCCGGCGCGCGGCATCGAGCACCACCTTGCCACCGAAGCAGTAGCCGATGGCGGCCAGTTGATGCTGCCGGGTATTGGGCTGCAGCTTGAGCAACTTCAGTCCCGCATCGAAGCGCCGGGCCGCCGCCTTCGGGTCTTTCAGCGCTGCCGCCATGAACGCCTGGGCTTCGGCGGGATGCTCGGTTTGCTTGCCTTCGCCGTACATATCGATGGCCAGGGCGTTGTAGCCCAGCGCCGCCAGATCACGGGCGCGGCGCTTGGCGTAGTCGTTCAGCCCCCACCATTCATGCACCACCAGCACGCCGGGGCGCTTGCCATCGAGGGCGTCGTCATAGGCGTAGTAGCCGATCAGGGCGGTGCCATCGGCATCCTGATAGCGGATCTCGCGGGTCTGCACCGCCGCCTGGGCGAGGGCGGTACTGCACAGCAGGGCCAACGCAAGCAGGTAACGCATGGTCAAAGCTCCTTCTTTGGACATCGGTCGGTTCGTTCAGCCGAGGTTCAGGCTGGGTTCAGCGGCGGTTCAGGGCGTCCTCCCTACTCTAGCCCCCAGACAGCAACAACGCATTCAACGGGAGTACCTGAACCATGAAAACCCTCAATACCTTGATCGCCGCCATGGCCGTTTGCGCCGCCGGCCTCACCACCGCCGCCCAGGCCGATGACAACTTCGCCAGCCTGACTTACGGCCAGACCAGCGACAAGGTGCGCAAGTCCGGCCTGCTGCAACGCAACACCGACCACCTGAACGCCGACGGCATCATCGGCAAGGACGACACCTGGGGCGTGCGCGTGGGCAAGATCAACGACCAGGGCCGCTACTACATGACCTACGACAACGTCTCGGGCGACCACAGCGGCGTCAAGCTGCGCCAGGAGAACCTGCTGGGCAGCTACGACCTGTTCCTGCCGATCGGCGATACCACCAAACTGTTCGGCGGCGGCAGCCTGGGCATGACCAAGCTGACCCAGGACTCGCCTGGCGCCCGCCGCGACACCGACTACGGCTACGCCGTCGGCCTGCAGGCCGGCGTGATCCAGGAAGTGACCGACAACACTTCGGTGGAGCTGGGCTACCGTTACCTGCGCAGCAATGCCAGCACCGAGATCGGCAGCCATGGCGGGCCGAAGGATGGCACCTTGCGCCTGACCAGCAGCGCGCAGACGTACCTGGCGGCTACCTACAAGTTCTGAGGTCGCTGTTATCCTGTACCGGCCTCGTCGCGGGTAAACCCGTTCCCACAGGTGGTGCACAACCCTGTAGGCGCGGGTTTACCCGCGATGAGGCCGGCGCAGGCATTCCCCATTGAAAGGAGATCCGCATGAAATTGCTGGTGGTCGAGGACGAGGCGCTGCTGCGTCATCACCTGTTCACGCGCCTGGGCGAAGGCGGGCACGTGGTCCAGGCGGTGGCCAACGCGGAGGAAGCCCTGTACCAGGCCGAGCAGTACAACCACGACCTGGCGGTGATCGACCTGGGCCTGCCGGGCATGAGCGGGCTGGACCTGATCCGCCAGCTGCGCAGCCTCGGCCAGACGTTCCCCATTCTGATTCTCACCGCCCGCGGCAACTGGCAGGACAAGGTCGAGGGCCTGGCCGCCGGGGCTGACGACTACGTGGTCAAACCCTTCCAGTTCGAAGAGCTCGAGGCACGCCTGAACGCCTTGCTGCGTCGCTCCAGCGGCTTCACCCAGTCGACCATCGCCGCTGGCCCCCTGGTGCTCGACCTCAACCGCAAGCAGGCCACACTGGATGACGCGCCGCTGGCGCTGACCGCCTACGAGTACCGCATCCTCGAATACCTCATGCGCCATCACCAGCAGGTGGTGGCCAAGGACCGACTGATGGAGCAACTGTACCCCGACGACGAGGAGCGCGACCCCAATGTCATCGAGGTGCTGGTCGGTCGCCTGCGGCGCAAGCTGGAAGGCGACAATGGCTTCAAGCCGATCGACACCGTGCGTGGCCTGGGCTACCTGTTCACCGAGCGCTGCCGATGATTCGCTCGCTGCGCGTGCGCCTGATGCTGGCGGCGGCGGTGTTGGCGCTGCTGTTCATGCTGGCGCTGCTGCCGGCCTTGCAGAAGGCCTTCAGCCTGGCGTTGCAGGAGTCCATCGAGCAACGCCTGGCCTCTGACGTGACCACCCTGATCTCCGCGGCGCGTGTCGAACATGGCCAGTTGCAGATGCCGGCCCTGTTGCCTGACGAGCGCTTCAACCTGCCGTACACCGGGCTGCTGGGTTACATCTTCGATCGCCAGGGCAAACTGGTGTGGCAGTCACGGGCCACGCGCAACCAGAACATCAACTACCTGCCGCGCTACGACGGGCGCGGCAACGAGTTCGCGCGCATCCACCAGACCGATGGCGAGGAGTTCTTCGTCTATGACGTGGAGGTCAAGCTGCTGGGGGGCAAGAGCGCGGCGTTCAGCATCGTGGCGCTGCAGCCGGTGAGCGAGTATCGCGCCACCTTGAGCGGCCTGCGCGAAAAGCTCTACCTGGGCTTCGGCGCGGCCTTGCTGGCGCTGATGGTACTGCTCTGGGCCGGCCTGACCTGGGGCCTGCGCTCGTTGCGTCGGCTCAGCCGTGAGCTCGACGAAGTGGAGTCCGGCGCCCGCGACGGCCTGAGCCGCGAGCACCCGCGTGAGCTGCTGCGCCTGACCGGTTCGCTCAACCGCCTGCTGCGCAGCGAACGTGAGCAACGCCAGCGCTATCGCGATTCCCTCGACGACTTGGCCCATAGCCTGAAAACGCCCTTGGCTGTGTTGCAAGGTGTGGGCGAGGGCATGGCCCAGGGCAAGAGCGAGCCTGAGCAGGCGCGGGTGCTGCAAAGCCAGATCGACCGCATGAGCCAGCAGATCGACTACCAGTTGCAGCGCGCAAGCCTGCGCAAAAGTGGCCTGGTACGGCACCAGGTCGAGCTCAAGCCGTTGCTCGACAGCCTGTGCAGCACCTTGGCCAAGGTGTACCGCGACAAACGCGTCGAGGTCAGTCTCGACTTGCCTGCCCAGGCGCGGGTGCCCATGGAGCAGGGTGCCTTGCTCGAACTGCTCGGCAACCTGCTGGAGAACGCCTACCGGCTGTGCCTGGGGCACGTGCGGGTGAGCCTGCGCGAGGTGCCGGGGCAATTGGAGCTGTGGGTTGAGGACGATGGCCCGGGTGTGCCACCCCATCAGCGCGAGCGCATTCTCGAACGGGGCGAGCGGTTGGATCGCCAGCACCCGGGGCAGGGGATTGGCCTGGCGGTGGTCAAGGACATCATCGACAGTTATGACGCCGAATTGAGCCTGGGGGATTCGATATTGGGTGGCGCTGCGTTCCGCATTGCTTTCCGTTTGGAATGACTCGCTGGCTGGCGCGGGTGCTTGTAGGAGCGGCTTCAGCCGCGATCATCCGCGAAGCGGATGCCAGGCACCGTGATGCCCGCATCGCGGCTAAAGCCGCTCCTACAGAGGGCGTGCAGTCATAACGGTCAGGCGGATTCCCGCCAACACATCTTGTACAATTTCCGCCATCGGGCGGAAATCCGCCATTCTTCCTGTAAGCTTTTGCCCCGTCCGAGGGCATACACACCCTGAAATCATTGGCCGTGCACCTCAAGCGGGCACTTTGGCATCGCCCTTGCTATTCACCTGGCAGAGGCCTGACCAGGCGCTCGACCACAACGACAAATCCCTCCGGGTGCAGGAGGGTTCGCGATTCAAGTGCCCCGACATCCTGGGAAGGATGCGCCGGCACACTTGAGGAAAAATGAGCCATGACGAAACGTCAGCCGCTGTACAAATCCCTGTATGTCCAGGTGTTGGTCGCCATCACCATCGGTATCCTGCTCGGCCACTACTACCCGGAGACCGGCGTCGCCCTCAAACCCCTGGGTGACGGCTTCGTCAAACTGATCAAGATGGTCATCGCGCCGATCATCTTCTGCACCGTGGTCAGCGGCATCGCCGGCATGCAGAGCATGAAGTCGGTCGGCAAGACCGGCGGCTACGCGCTGCTGTACTTCGAAATCGTTTCCACAATCGCCCTGATCATCGGCCTGGTCGTGGTCAACGTGGTCCAGCCGGGCGCTGGCATGCACGTCGACGTCAGCACCCTGAACGCCAGCAGCGTGGCCGCCTATGCCGCCGCCGGCGCGCAGCAGACCACCGTGGGCTTCCTGCTCAACGTCATCCCCAACACCGTGGTCGGCGCCTTCGCCAACGGCGACATCCTGCAAGTGCTGATGTTCTCGGTGCTGTTCGGTTTCGCCCTGCACCGCCTGGGCAGCTACGGCAAGCCGGTGCTGGACCTGATCGACCGCTTCGCCCATGTGATGTTCAACATCATCAACATGATCATGAAGCTGGCGCCAATCGGTGCCTTCGGTGCCATGGCCTTCACCATCGGCCAGTACGGCGTGGGTTCGCTGGTGCAGCTGGGTTACCTGATGGCCTGCTTCTACATCACCTGCATCCTGTTCGTCCTGGTGGTCCTGGGCGGCATCTGCCGCGCCCACGGCTTCAGCGTGATCAAGCTGATCCGCTACATCCGTGAAGAGCTGCTGATCGTGCTGGGTACCTCGTCCTCCGAATCGGCCCTGCCACGCATGCTGGCCAAGATGGAGCGCCTGGGCGCGAAGAAATCCGTGGTTGGCCTGGTGATCCCGACCGGCTACTCGTTCAACCTCGACGGTACCTCGATCTACCTGACCATGGCCGCGGTGTTCATCGCCCAGGCCACTGACACCACCATGGACATCACCCACCAGATCACCCTGCTGCTGGTGCTGCTGGTGGCGTCCAAAGGTGCTGCCGGCGTCACCGGTTCTGGCTTCATCGTGCTGGCTGCGACCCTGTCGGCCGTCGGCCACCTGCCGGTGGCCGGCCTGGCGCTGATCCTGGGTATCGACCGCTTCATGTCCGAAGCCCGCGCCCTGACCAACCTGATCGGCAACGCGGTGGCCACCGTGGTGGTAGCGAAGTGGGTCAAGGAACTGGACACCGACACCCTGCAGGCGGAGCTGGCTTCCGGTGGTTCGCCGCTGGTCGACACCCGTCCGACCGACGACCTGGGCGTGGCGGAAGGCCCGGCGCGTTGATCGACGTGTGAAACGCACAAAGGCGACCTTCGGGTCGCCTTTTTTGTGCCGCTGCCCCGCGATCCGATCCGTAGGAGCCAGCCTTGCTGGCGAACCAGGCGCCGCGATGCATGGCACCGGCTGCGCCGGTGTTCGCCGGCAAGGCCGGCTCCTACAACGACCGTGGCTACTCGACCCGGGTCTCGCCGCTATACACCAGGATCTCCCGGCACCGCCGACACAGATACCGCCGCCCCTGGCGCACCAGCTTGTGCCGCTGGGCGGTGAACGGGAAATCGCTCTCCGGGCACGGGCAACGATAGATATAGCGTGTCGCCACCCGCCGCTGCACCTCATAGTTGTGGCAACGGTTCGGCGGCAGCTCGTACACCCCGCGCATGATCAGTTGCCACTCCTCGCCGTGGGCCTGGATCTTGTCGCCAAACAGCTGGTGGGCGACCAGGTGCGCCACCTCATGGGCCACGGTCTGGCGCAGGAAGTCGTCCTGGTTCTCGCGGTACAACTGCAAATTGAAGCGCAGCAGGTTCTCGTGCAGGTGAGCGACACCGGCCTTCTGGCCACGCAGCTTGAAGCTGACCTGCGGGCGTGGGAAGGGGCGTTTGAAGAAGGTTTCGGCTTGCTGGTAACAGGTTTCGACGCGTTGTTTGAGCAGCTCGGGCATGGCGGGGCAATTCTCCTGACCGGGCATTATGCCGCAGGCGTCGGGCGGCTGCCGAGCCGCCGGTCAGGCACACGAAACGAAGCCGCCTTGCGGCGGCTTCGGGTGATGCCCCAGTGTTGGTTGGATCTGATTGTGTGCGTCAGTTGGTGTAGACGGGCCCCACGCCCAGTCCCCAGATGATCACGGTCGCGGCCATGATCGCCACCAGTACCACCAGGCCTACCGCCAGCACGGAGCTGGAGAACAGGAAGCCTTCGTCCGACGGGATGTTCATGAACGTCGGCAAGCCGACATACAGCAGGTACACGGTGTAGCAGATCGCCGCCGTGCCGATCAGCATGCCCAGCCACAGGTGCGGATACAGCGCCGCGAGGCCACCGATGAACAACGGGGTGGCGGTGTAGGTGGCGAAGGCGATGCATTGCGCCATGCTCGGGTTGGCGTCGTAGGTACGGGCCATCCAGTGGATGAAGGCACCCATCACCGCCACCCCGGCGAGCATCGCCAGGTAGGACATGATGCTCATCCACAGCGCGCTTTCCATGGTCAGCATCACCGCTGGCCGGTCGCCGATCACCCAGCCGACCTGGGTGGTGCCGATGAACGCCGACACGGCGGGGATCGCCGCCAGGATCAGCGTGTGGGTCAGGTACATGTGGCTGATGCTTTCTTCCTCGCCACGAATCTCCCGCCACTCCTGGTCAGGGTGGGTAAACAACCCTACAACGTGATGAATCATGCCGGTCACTCCTGTCGTCGTTGCCAAACGCCCCCCAGATGGAGCGCTTGTGGCCCGAGGCCTGAACACCGATGCAAGCGGTCGTGTGGCCTTATGTCGCAGTATAGGAAGCGGATCCCGGCACAAAACTGGCTTTTTAGAGCAAATTGCGCTGTCAGGCCGTGTGTTGATTCCCATGAAGTCTTTATCGGAAGGAACTACAGCCGCGCCCGGTTTGTGCGTAAAATAGCCGGCTTTTGTCACACCTCGCGGATCCAAGCGCTATGGGCACCCTTTCGGTCAACCAGAACAAACTGCAAAAACGCCTGCGTCGTCTCGCCGGCGAAGCCATCACCGACTACAACATGATCGAGGATGGCGACAAGGTCATGGTCTGCCTGTCCGGCGGCAAGGACAGCTACACCATGCTCGACGTTCTGTTGCACCTGCAGAAGGTGGCGCCGATCAAGTTCGACATCGTCGCGGTGAACATGGACCAGAAGCAGCCGGGCTTCCCCGAGCATGTGCTGCCGGCGTATCTCAAAGAGCTGGGCGTCGAGTACCACATCGTCGAGAAGGACACCTACTCGGTGGTCAAGGAGCTGGTGCCCGAGGGCAAGACCACCTGCTCGCTGTGCTCGCGCCTGCGCCGCGGCACGCTGTATACCTTCGCCGACGAGATCGGCGCGACCAAGATGGCCCTGGGTCACCACCGCGACGACATCGTCGAGACCTTCTTCCTCAACATGTTCTTCAACGGCGCGCTCAAGGGCATGCCGCCGAAGCTGCGCGCCGACGACGGTCGCAACGTGGTGATCCGCCCGCTGGCCTACTGCAGCGAGAAGGACATCCAGGCCTACTCGGACATGAAGGAATTCCCGATCATTCCGTGCAACCTGTGTGGTTCGCAAGAGAACCTGCAGCGCCAGGTGGTCAAGGACATGCTGGTGGAGTGGGAGCGCAAGCACCCGGGCCGTACCGAAAGCATTTTCCGCGCCCTGCAGAACGTCGCGCCGTCGCAGTTAGCCGACCGCAACCTGTTCGACTTCACCAGCCTGAAGATCGACGAGAGCGCCACCCCGCGCTTCCTCGACGTGCTGAACATCTGACCGCATGCGCGATTATCAGTGGTTGCACGAGTACTGCCTGAACCGATTCGGTTCGGCCCAGGCGCTGGAGGCCTTCCTGCCGCAGCCGCTTACGGCCGCGCAATTGCGTGATATCCCGGACGATCGCTACCTGTCGACGCTGGCCCTGCGCGTGTTCCGCGCCGGGCTCAAGCACAGCCTGGTGGACGCGAAATGGCCGGCGTTCGAGCAGGTGTTCTTCGGCTTCGACCCGGAGAAGGTGGTGCTGATGGGCGCCGAGCACCTGGAGCGGCTGATGCACGACGAGCGCATCATCCGCCACCTGGGCAAGCTCAAGAGCGTGCCGCGCAATGCGCAGATGGTGCTGGATGTGGCGAAGGAGAAGGGCAGCTTCGGCGCGTTCATCGCCGACTGGCCGGTGACCGATATCGTCGGGCTGTGGAAATACCTGGCCAAGCACGGCAACCAGCTGGGTGGGTTGTCGGCGCCGCGGTTCCTGCGGATGGTCGGCAAGGATACGTTTATCCCCACCGATGACATGGCGGCAGCGTTGATCGCGCAGAAGATCATCGACAAGCCGCCGACCAGCCAGCGCGACCTGGCGTTGGTGCAGCAAGCGTTCAACCAGTGGCATGAACAGAGCGGTCGGCCACTGTGCCAGTTGTCGGTGATGCTGGCGCATACCGTCAACCATTGAGATCGCTGGGACCGCTGTGCGGCCCTTTCGCGGCACAAGGCCGCTCCTACAGGGGAACGCGTAATCCTGTAGGAGCGGCCTTGCCGAGGCGTCGGACCGGCCGGAAAGGGCTGCAAAGCAGCCCCTGCATTTAACGACCTTCACCTGCCATGCGCCGTTCGAGCTGGAACTTCCAGCGCACGAACAGCAACCCGCTGACGAACAACCCCAGGCTCACCAGCACCTCCACCCAGCCGAACACCGCCCGCGCCGGGTCGAACGCCGCCAGCACGCCCTTGATGAAGTAGATGTTGACCACGAAGCAGGTCCAGGCATGTGCCCGGGCGCTGCCCATGAGCATGCCCGGCAGCAACAGCAGCAGGGGGATCAGCTCGATGGCCATGATCACCTCGACCCGCGCCCCGTGCAGGTCGGCGAACCACAGGTTGTTCACCACCAGCAGGGCGATCAGGCCGAAGAAGCAGGCCAGGCTCAGGGCGCGGGTGAAACGCACGCGTGGTGCCAGCCAGTCCAGTGGCGGCAGTACCTTGGGCTTTCTAGCCACGTTGCCCCTCCAGGGCCTTGGCGGTGTTCGCCAGGCGTTGGCCGAGGGCACGGCACAGGGTGATCTCGTGGGCGTCCAGCTCGCGCTTGCCGTCGGCGCCGGCGTGGTGGCTGGCGCCATAGGGCGTGCCACCGCCGCGGGTTTCGAGCAGCGCCGATTCGCTGTAGGGCAGGCCCATCACCAGCATGCCGTGGTGCATCAGCGGCAGCATCATCGACAGCAGGGTGGTCTCCTGGCCGCCGTGCAGGCTGGCGGTGGAAGTGAACACGCCGGCCGGCTTGCCCACCAGCTCGCCACCCAGCCACAGGCTGCTGGTGCCGTCGAGGAAGTACTTGAGGGGCGCGGCCATGTTGCCGAAGCGGGTCGGGCTGCCCAGCACCAGGCCTGCGCAGTGGCGCAGGTCGTCGAGGGTGGCGTACAGCGCGCCGCTGGCCGGGATGTCCGGGGCCACGGCTTCGCATTCGGTGGAGATCGCCGGCACGGTGCGCAGGCGCGCCTCCAGGCCGGCCATCTCGACGCCACGGGCGATATGCCGGGCCATCTCGCTGGTCGAACCGTGGCGGCTGTAATACAGCACCAGGATGTAGGGTTCGCTCACGGCAGGATCTCCAGGACTTTCTCCGGTGGGCGGCCGACCACGGCCTTGTCACCGGCCACCAGGATCGGGCGCTCGATCAGCTTGGGGTGCTTGACCATGGCATCGATCAGCTGGGCGTCGGTCAGGGCCGGGTTGGCCAGGTCGAGGGCCTTGTATTCGTCTTCGCCGGTGCGCAGCAATTGGCGCGCGCCGATGCCCAGCTTGCCGAGCAGTTGCGCGAGGGTGGCGGCGTCGGGCGGGGTCTCGAGGTAGCGCACGATGGTCGGCGCCAGGCCGCGAGCCTCGAGCAGTTCCAGGGCGCCGCGGGATTTCGAGCAGCGCGGGTTATGATAGAGGGTCAGATCGGTCATGACGGGTCGCATCCAGCTGGGTGTGGCGGCTATTCTAACCGCAGCGACCGACTTCAATGCTTGAAAACTTCGAGAAGGATTGACCCATGGCAAGGCGTTTGGCAGCTGCACTGGCCATCACCGCGAGCCTGTTGCTCGGCGGCTGCGGTGCGGACTACGGCGTGGACCAGCACGGCAATACGGTAAAGGCCGAACAGATCGACGGGCACTGGCTGGTGCTCAACTACTGGGCCGAATGGTGTGGCCCGTGCCGCACGGAGATCCCCGAACTCAATGCCGCTGCCAAGCAGTGGGAGGCACAGGGCATCAAGGTGGTGGGGGTGAACTTCGACGGCCTGCAGGGGCCAGACCTGAAGACCGCCGCCGACACGCTGGGCATCGGCTTCACCGTGCTCGCCCAGGACCCGGCCGAACGCTACGAGCTGCCGCGCAGTGAAGCGTTGCCAGTGACCTACATCATCGACGACAAGGGCAAGGTGCGTGAGCAACTGATGGGCGAGCAGACGCTCGAAGGGCTGCAGGCGAAGATCAAGGCCTTGAAAGGCGGCGCCTGACAGATCCAGGGGCTGCTTCGCAGCCCTTTCGCGGCACAAG
Source organism: Pseudomonas sp. MWU13-3659 (assembly GCF_023757525.1). Lineage (NCBI taxonomy): Bacteria > Pseudomonadati > Pseudomonadota > Gammaproteobacteria > Pseudomonadales > Pseudomonadaceae > Pseudomonas > Pseudomonas sp. MWU13-3659. The sequence continues at coordinate 22,246 of NZ_JAMSHW010000028.1, forward strand.
GCCGCTCCTACAGGTTTTCACGTTTCTCTGTAGGAGCGGCCTTGTGCCGCGAAAGGGCCGCGCAGCGGCCCCGGCGATAATCAGCCTTCCTCAGGCCAGAAGCGCAGCGGCTTGCCTTCAACCGGCCAGAAACGGATCTGCTCGATCGACGACACATCCCAGCGCTGCACCGTCTCCAGCGCCTGCAGGAAGCGCTTCTCCTGGTCCATCAACGCCGGCGCGCACAGCTTGCGGGTCTTGCCGACCTTGCCGAAGCTGATGCGCTCGCCCTCCAGCGTATAGGGGGCGAACCAGTGGTTGCAGCCGGCGTTGCCGTAGGCGCGGCCGTCATTGGCCAGGGTCAGCGTCAGGTGGCTGTAGTCGATCAGCGGGCGCTCCCCGATCCATTCCAGCACATAGCTCTGCTCCTGTTGCAGCTTCGAAGGCTCCGACGCACAGCCGGCCAGGGCCGCGGCGATCAGCGCGGTGGTCAGCAGCTGTTTCACTCAGGCACGCTCCCGGCACTGCGGGCACAGGTGTTTGTCACCCTGGCTGGTCCAACCCAGCTCCGCCACGCGGGCACTGGCGGCCGGAGCATGGCCTTTCTTGCCCAGCTTGGCGTCGACGGCGAACTCGAAGTCCAGCACCGCTTCGCAGCTGTCGCACTTGACCTGCCAGTTGAGGATCTCCAGTTCGTTGAACACCGGGCCCTTGGCCACGGCGACCCACTGGCCGCGCGGGTTGATCAGGTGGCGCACGGTCTCGACGGTCAGGCGCATGGACAAGTCCTTGCTGCCCTTGAGGGTGACCAGTAGCACGTCGTCCTTCTGGATCGAGCCACCGTTGCCGGTGACCTGGTAGCGGCCCGGCACCAGCGCGCGGCACTCGATCAGGGTGTGTTGCGGGTTGAAAAGGGTGTAGCGGAAATCGTGTTCGACCATGGGTCCTCCAGAATTGCCGCGTATCCTAGCATCAACGTTCGACGATGTTCTGCGGATTGCCTGCCGCCCAGCGGCTGATGTTGTCGAGGGTGGTGCCGGCGATCGCGTCCAGCGCCTCGCGGGTGAGGAATGCCTGGTGGGCGGTGACGATCACGTTGGGGAAGGTGAGCAGGCGTGCCAGCACGTCGTCCTGCAGCGGCAGGTCGGAGCGGTCCTCGAAGAACAGCTGTGCTTCTTCTTCATAGACATCCAGCCCCAGGTAGCCGAGCTGGCCGCTCTTGAGCGCGTCGACCAGCGCCGGTGTGTCGACCAGCGCGCCACGGCCGGTGTTGATCAGCATGGCGCCGGGTTGCAGCTGGGCCAGGCTGCGGGCGTTGATCAGGTGCCGGGTATGCTCGGTCAGCGGGCAGTGCAGGCTGATGATCCGCGACTCGCGCAGCAGCTCGGGCAGCTCCAGGTAACAGGCGCCCAAGGCCAGCAGTTCGGGGTTGGGGTAGGGGTCATAGGCCAGCAGCTGGCAGCCGAAGCCGGCCATGATGCGGGCAAAGGCGGCGCCGATCTGGCCGGTGCCGACCACGCCGACAGTCTTGCCGTGCAGGTCGAAACCGGTCAGCCCGTGCAGGGTGAAGTCGCCCTCGCGGGTGCGGTTGTAGGCGCGGTGCAGGCGACGGTTCAGGGCCAGGATCAGCGCCACGGCATGTTCGGCGACGGCGTGGGGTGAGTAGGCCGGCACTCGCGCCACGGCCAGGCCCAGGCGCTTGGCGGCGGCCAGGTCGACATGGTTGTAGCCGGCCGAGCGCAGGGCGACCAGGCGCGTTCCGCCGGCGGCCAGGCGTTCGAGTACCTGGGCATCGAGCTCGTCGTTGATGAATGCGCAGACCACGTCGAACCCTTGGGCCAGGGGGGCGGTGTCGAGGGTCAGGCGAGTGGGTTGGAAGTGCAGGTCGAAGGTGCCGTTGGCGGCGCGGGTAAAGCTTTCCTGGTCGTAATGCTGGCTGCTGAACAACAGGGTGCGCATGGTGGGGCTCCTTGAAATTGGGGGCGGCTGTTCGCCGGCAAGCCGGCTCCTACATGACTTCAGGTGTAGGAGCCGGCTTGCCGGCGAACATCAGGCGCTCTGGCGCGCGTGTTCCGCGAGCCGGTCGATGGCCCGGTCCAGTTCGTCCAGCGCTACTTGCGCCTGGGGGCTGTCCTGCTTGAGCAAGGTCTCGCTGCGCTGGCAGGCCGCGCGCAACTGCGGCACGCCGCAATAGCGCGAGGCGCCGTTGAGGCGGTGCACGCGTTCGATCATCGCGGTGCGGTCGGCCGCTTCGCGGGCGGCGCGAATGGCGTCGCGGTCCGACTCCAGCGACGCCAGCAGCATGGTCAGCATGTCCGCCGCCAGGTCCGGCTTGCCGGCGGCCAGGCGCAGGCCTTCCTCCGGGTCGAGCACTTTCAGTTCCGTGCTGTCGGCCGGGCGTTCGCTGGTGCGCTCCGGCGGCGGCGCGCCCAGGCTCAGGCCGGTCCACTTCATCACCACCTGGGCCAGCTGTCGCTCGCTGATCGGTTTGGTCAGGTAGTCGTCCATGCCGCTGTGCAGCAGGGCGCGCTTTTCATTGGCCATGGCGTGGGCGGTAAGCGCGACGATCGGCAGCGGCTGGCCACGCTGGCTGCTTTCCCACTGGCGGATCTGCTCGGTGCAGGCGCGGCCATCCATGCCGGGCATCTGCACGTCCATCAGCACCAGGTCGAAGGGCTCGTCCTGCACTGCTTGTACCGCGGCATAGCCGTTGTCCACCGCCAGCACCTCGGCGCCCATGCCTTCGAGCAAGGTTTGCACCAGCAGCAGGTTGGCCGGGTTGTCGTCGACGCAGAGGATCTTCGGTACGCGCTGGCCGTTGCTGGGGCGTTGCTCGCCGGCGGGGCGGCGCGGTTGGATCAGCTCGAGCAGCAGCCGGCGCAACTTGCGGGTGCAGGTCGGCTTGGCCAGCAACTGGCCGTGGGCGTTGGGCAGGTAGGGGTGGTAGAGCGGCTGTTCGGTGGTGGGGCAGAGCACCACGCATTGGCAACCCAGGCGCTCGAGCTGCTGGTGATACTGGCCAAGCTGTTCCGGTGCCAGGCTGCCCACGTTGGCGCCGAGCACGGCGAATTCGAACGGCTGGCCGGCCTGCGCGGCGGCCTGCACGCCCTGCAGCAATTGGTCGTAGGAGGCGAACAGGCTAACCGCCAGGCCGCAATCCTCGAGTTGGTGCTCCAGCGCCTGGCGGGCCAGGTCGTGGCCATCGACGATGGCCACCCGGCGCCCCACCAGCACTTGCACGGGTTGCTCTTCGGCGTCGTCATGCGCCCGTGGCAGGTTGAGGCTGATCCAGAATTGCGAGCCCTCGCCGGGGGTACTGTCGACCCCGATCTCGCCGCCCATCTGCTCGATCAGGCGCTTGGAGATCACCAGCCCCAGGCCGGTGCCGCCCGGCTGGCGCGACAGCGAGTTGTCGGCCTGGCTGAAGGCCTGGAACAGGGTGCGCACATCCTGGGGCGACAGGCCGATGCCGGTGTCCTGCACGCTGATGCGCAGTTGCACGGTGTCGTCCTGGTCGTCCTCGAGCATGGCGCGCACGACGATGGTGCCTTCGCGGGTGAACTTGATGGCGTTGCTTACCAGGTTGGTGAGTATCTGCTTGAGCCGCAGCGGGTCGCCGACCAGCGATAGCGGGGTGTCGCGGTACACCAGGCTGAGCAGTTCCAACTGTTTGGCGTGGGCGGCCGGGGCGAGGATGGTCAGGGTGTCCTGGATCAGATCGCGCAGGTTGAACGGGATGCTGTCGAGCACCAGCTTGCCGGCCTCGATCTTGGAGAAGTCGAGGATCTCGTTGATGATCCCCAGCAGGTTGTCGGCGGACTTCTCGATGGTGCCGAGGTAGTCGAGCTGGCGGGGCGTGAGCTCGCTCTTCTGCAGCAGGTGGGTGAAGCCAAGGATACCGTTCAATGGCGTGCGGATCTCGTGGCTCATGTTGGCCAGGAACTCGGACTTGATGCGGCTGGCCTCCAGGGCCTCCTTGCGCGCCATGTCCAGCTCGATGTTCTGGATCTCGATGGTCTCCAGGTTCTGGCGCACGTCCTCGGTGGCCTGGTCGATGCTGTGCTGCAACTCTTCGTGGGCACTGTGCAGGGTTTCGGCCATGCGGTTGATGCCGGCGGCCAGCTCGTCGAGCTCGTGGCTGCCCATGGCCGGCAGGCGCTCTTCCAGATGGCCGTCCTTGAGCTGGTTGACCGTGTGCTTGATGCGGTTGATCGGGCCGTTGATGGTGCGGCTCATGCGCACGGCGAGCAGCGCCGTCAGGCTCAGGCAGACGATGATCAGCAGCAGGCTGGTGAACAGGTTGCGGTAGCCGCGTAGCAGGGTGCCGTCGTGGGACAGTTCGATTTCGACCCAGCCCAGCAGGCGTTCGGCTTCTGCCGGTACGGCGTCGGTGGCCAGGTCGCGGTGATGGCCGAACACCGGCATCAGGTAGCGGGTGGCGTCGTTGCCTGTGCGTTGCAGCAGCTGCGTGCCGGTACCGCCGCTGGGCGGCTGGTTGAGCATGCTCGGGCCGGCATGGGCCAGGCGTGTGCGGTCGGCGGCCAGGAATGCCACGGCGCGCACGTCGGTTTGCTCCAGCGCCTGGGCGGCGATGCGCTCCAGCTGCGCGGGCGCTTGGCGGGCCAGGGCCGGGGCGGCCAGTGGCGCCAGTTGTTCGGCGATCATCTTGCCGCGTTGCAGCAACTGCGTGCGCAGCTCATTTTGCTGCAGCCAGGTGAAATAGCTGCCCAGCACCAAGGCCATCAAGCTGGCGGGCAGCAGGGCGAGCAACAGCACGCGGCTGCGGATTCCCAAACGGTCGAGCACACCTATCTCCTGTCATGTGCCTAAATGCGCTGTTGCGCTTCAGCGGGGAACGTTACTCCGGGCTTGATGGCAATGCACTTGTTTGTATCTGTTTTTGTTCTCGACGGCGGTCGCGGCGCGGTTGCCATGGCCGGGCGCCATGCTCAATAATCGCGTAACTGAGAATTGATGACAGTTGCCAATGAATCCCGTAGCTATTCATGCCACCAGTATCCTCGCCATCGAAGACGACCCCGTGCTGGGTGCCTACCTGCACGAGGAGTTGCAACGTGGCGGTTTCCAGGTGACCTGGTGCCGTAATGGTCTCGAGGGGCTGGAGGCGGCGGGGCGGCAGGTGTTCGACCTGGTGCTCATGGATATCCTGCTGCCGGGGCTCAACGGTTTCGATGCGTTGGCCCGCCTGCGTCGGCACAGTGCCACGCCGGTTATCCTGATGTCGGCGCTGGGCGCTGAAGCTGACCGGATTACCGGCTTCGAGCGCGGCGCCGATGACTACCTGCCCAAGCCTTTCAGCTTTACCGAGCTGCGGGTGCGTATCGAGGCGATCCTGCGGCGGGTGGCTATCGAGCGCCGCCATCAGGCGCCACGGGAGTGCAGCAGCGACACGCTGCAGTTCGACGAGCAGCTCACCGACGTCAGCCTGGCCGGCGCCTCGGCGGGGCTGACGCCCAGCGAGTTCCGCCTGCTCGACTTGCTCCATCGCAGCCAGGACGAGGTGCTGAGCAAACCTTTTCTTTACCAGCAGGTGCTTCAGCGCGGCTACTCGCGCCATGACCGCAGCCTGGACATGCATGTCAGCCAGATCCGCCGCAAGCTCAAGGCCATCGGCTACCACGATCGGCAGATCCGCACGGTGTGGGGCAAGGGCTATGTATTCGGCGCGGGCGAGGCGGACTGAACCGTGCTCGACCGCCATTCCCTGTTCTGGAAGCTGGCCATCCTGTTGGTGGGCTTCTGCCTGTTGATGATTGGCCTGAGCTACACCTGGGGCCGCCACATGGAAACCCAGAATGCCTTCCTCTCCGAACCCGCCCGGCAGCTGTTGCGCGGCTATGCCAGCGAGGCCGAGCAGGCCTGGCGCGCAGGGGGGCGCGACGGCGTGGACCGCTGGCTGGCGGGCATGCGCCAGCGCGAAGAAACCTGGGTGGGTGTGCTCGATGGCGACCTGCAGCCGTTGGGCAGTGCCGCGCTGAGTGGCGGGGAGGTCCAGCACCTGACTCGCCTGCGTGGGGTCGATTGGCCCATGAGCCGCCGCACGATCGGCCAGCCTTGGCTGCGCCTGCCATTCCCGCAGGCACCGGAGCAGGGGATGTTGGTGATCGAGCTGCCCGAGCGCTTCAGCCCAGGGCAGTACCGGCTGTTCTGGCGGGTAATCACCAACGGCATCATGCCTGGGCTTTTTACCTTGCTGCTGTGTGTGGGCCTTTACCGCATGCTGATCGTGCCGCTCAACCAATTGCGCGAGCAGGCCAATGCCTGGCGCGCCGACCAGCTTTCGGCGCGTCTCGACCCACGTACCACACAACGTCAGGATGAGCTGGGCGAGCTGGCGCGGGCCTTCGACCAAATGGCCGAGCGCCTGCAGGGCACCGTGGCCTTGCAGCAGCAATTGCTGCGCGACCTCTCACACGAAATGCGCACTCCGCTCAGCCGGCTGCGCGTGGCCTGCGACGGCGAGACCGACCTGCAACGCCTGCGCGAGCGCTTGCACCGCGAGGTGGATGGCATGCAGCAACTGGTCGAGGACACCCTGCAGTTGGCCTGGCAGGATGCCGAGCGGGCGCCCATGAACCTGGAGCCGATCCAGCTCCAGACGTTGTGGGAGATGCTCAGCGAAAACGCCTGCTACGAAAGCGGCTGGGCGCGGGAGCGGTTGCGCTGTGAGTTGCCGGACGATTGCTGGGTGCAGGGCAACCTCAATCACCTGGCCCAGGCGTTGGAGAACATGTTGCGCAATGCCATCCGTCATTCGCCAGCGGGTGGCGTGGTGCGTTTGAGTGGGCGGCGTGAAGGTGGTTATTGGCGGCTCGACCTGGAAGACGAAGGTGGTGGCGTGGCCGAAGCCGATCTGGAACGCATCTTTGCGCCGTTTTCACGGTTGGACGGTTCCAGGCCTGGCGATGGTGGTTTCGGCCTGGGTTTGAGCATCGCCCGCAGCGCCATCCAGCGCCAGGGCGGCAGGGTATGGGCGGTCAATGGCGAGCGCGGGTTGCGGGTCTGCATGCGCCTGGCGGCAGCGATGTAACGCGCAGACTGTAGGAGCGGCTTCAGCCGCGATGCAGGCAACGCGGTGTCAGGCACTCGCTTTGCGGGTGATCGTGGCTGAAGTCGATCCTACAGGTGCCTCGGCGATATTGCTTATAGCCTCTCGCTATATCCTCCGACGATTGCGTGATATGGCCGCGCAGGGTTTGCCGGTATGATAGTCGCCCCTGCCGTCCGGATTGCGAAAACGCCCATGACCCTGCAGTACCCAACCATCGCCGACTGCGTCGGCCACACGCCTCTGGTTCGCCTGCAGCGCATGGCCGGGGCCACCAGCAACACCTTGCTGCTCAAGCTCGAAGGCAACAACCCGGCCGGCTCCGTCAAGGACCGCCCGGCGTTGTCGATGATCACCCGCGCCGAACTGCGCGGCCAGATCAAGCCTGGCGACACATTGATCGAAGCCACTTCCGGCAACACCGGCATCGCCCTGGCGATGGCGGCGGCGATCAAGGGCTACCAGATGATCCTGATCATGCCCGACAACTCCACCGCCGAACGCAAGGCGGCCATGACCGCCTACGGCGCCGAGCTGATCCTGGTGACCAAGGAAGAGGGCATGGAGGGCGCGCGCGACCTTGCTGAAAAAATGCAGGCCGAAGGCCGTGGCCTGGTGCTCGATCAGTTCGCCAACGGCGACAACCCGATCGCCCACTACAACAGCACTGGCCCGGAAATCTGGCAGCAGACCCAGGGCACCATCACCCACTTCGTCAGCTCCATGGGCACCACCGGTACCATCATGGGTTGCTCGCAGTACTTGAAAGAGCAGAATCCGGCGGTGCAGATCGTCGGCCTGCAACCCATGGAAGGTTCGGCCATTCCGGGTATCCGCCGCTGGCCCCATGAATACCTGCCGAAGATCTTCGACGCAGCCCGCGTCGACCGCGTGATGGACATGTCCCAGCAGGAAGCCGAGGAAACCACTCGTCGCCTGGCCCGTGAAGAGGGCATTTTCTGCGGCGTGTCGTCTGGCGGTGCGGTGGCGGCCATGCTGCGCCTGTCCCGTGAAGTCGAGAACGCGGTGATGGTCGCCATCATCTGCGACCGCGGCGATCGCTACCTGTCCACCGGCCTGTTCGACCCGACCTGATGTCCAGAAAGAAAAGCAACGGCGGCCTGCGTTTCCAGCCGGCCGGTGGTAACCGCGCCACACAGATTCCGGTGGGCAAGAAGCAGCGCCTGGTGATCGAGCGCGTGGCCGGTGACGGCCGCGGCATCGCCTTCCTCGAGGGGCGCACCTGGTTCGTCAGCGGCGCGCTGGGCGGCGAAGAGGTCGAAGCGCGGGTGCTGGGCGCCCGTGGCAAGGTGGTCGAGGCGCGCCTGGAGCGGGTGTTCCAGGCCAGCCCCGAACGGCGCGAGGCGCCGTGCCGGCACTACGCACGCTGCGGTGGCTGCAACCTCCAGCACCTGCCCCATGACGGTCAGTTGGCACTCAAGCAGCGTCTGCTCGCCGAGCAGTTGCAGCGCGTCGCTGGCGTGCAGCCGGACGAATGGGCCGCGCCACTGTGTGGGCCAGAGTTCGGCTATCGGCGGCGAGCACGGGTGGCGGTACGTTGGGACGTGAAGCAACGCCAGCTTGATGTGGGTTTCCGCGCCGAGGCCAGCCAGGACATCGTTGCCATCGACGATTGCCCGGTGCTGGTACAACCCTTGCAGGCGATCATGCGCCATCTGCCGACCGTGCTGCGCAGCTTGAGCAAGCCACAGGCGCTGGGGCATGTGGAGTTGTTCAGCGGCACGGCTGAAGCGGTACTGGTCCGGCACGTGGCAGCATTACCTGCTGAAGACCTGGCGCGCCTGCAGGCATTCTGCCGGGAGGCCGGTGCTCAGCTTTGGTTGCAGGGCGAAGGCGAACCGGCGCCCATGGACGCCGCGCAGAAGTTGGGGTTTGCCCTGGAACCCTGGGGGATGGAGCTGGCCTGGCGGCCGGGCGACTTCGTCCAGGTCAACGCCCAGGTCAACACCCTGATGATCCAGCAGGCCCTGGCCTGGCTGGCGCCGCAGCCTCACGAGCGGGTGCTGGACCTGTTCTGCGGCCTGGGCAACTTCGCCTTGCCGTTGGCCCGGCAGGCGCATGAAGTGGTGGCGGTGGAGGGCGTGCAGGCGATGGTCGAACGTGCCGAAGCCAATGCCCACGGCAACAATGTGCATAACGCACGGTTTTTTCAGGCCGATTTATCGCAGCCTTTGGCGGGCGCCGGATGGGTCGCCGAAGGCTTTTCTGCGGTACTCTTGGATCCACCGCGCGACGGGGCCTACGAGGTGGTGCAAGGCATCGCCCGGCTCGGCGCGAAGCGGCTGGTCTATGTATCGTGCAACCCGGCCACGCTGGCGCGAGACACGCAGGTGCTGGTCGGGCAGGGGTACCGGTTAACAAGGGCCGGGATTCTCGACATGTTTCCTCAGACGGCGCATGTCGAGGCCATGGCGTTATTCGAGGCGGGCTAGCCAGGCTGGCCCTCTTGGTGCCGCGTCCAGGGAGTGGAGGCGGCACAGGTGAAAGCCAGCGCACCCGCGTGGTGCGCTGTATGGGAAGGTAAAGCAAAGATGGTACAGGTGAGAGTGCACCAGCCGGTCAACAACGACGGCAGTATCAATCTCGAAGCATGGCTCGATCATGTGGTGAGCGTCGATTCGCAGCTCGATCGCGCGGCATTGAAGGACGCCTGCGAGTTTGCCCATGAGGTCGAGAAGAAAGGCAACCCGGCCAAGCATTCCTGGGCGGACGGGACGTCCAGTTTCCAGGCGGGCCTGGAGATCGCCGAGATCCTCGCGGACCTCAAGCTCGACCAGGACTCGCTGGTGGCTGCGGTCATCTACCGCTCGGTGCGCGAAGGCAAGGTGACCCTCGCCGAAGTCGGCCAGCGTTTCGGTCCGGTCGTCTCCAAGCTGATCGACGGTGTACTGCGCATGGCGGCCATCAGCGCCAGCCTCAGCCCGCGTCAGTCGCTGGTGCTCGGCTCCCAGGCGCAGGTCGAGAACCTGCGCAAGATGCTGGTGGCGATGGTCGACGACGTGCGCGTGGCGCTGATCAAGCTCGCCGAGCGTACCTGCGCCATTCGTGCGGTGAAGTCCGCCGATGACGAGAAGCGCCTGCGCGTGGCCCGTGAAGTCTTCGATATCTACGCGCCGTTGGCGCACCGGTTGGGTATCGGCCATATCAAATGGGAGCTCGAGGACCTGTCGTTCCGCTACCTCGAGCCCGACCAGTACAAGCAGATCGCCAAGCTGCTGCACGAGCGCCGGCTTGATCGCGAGCGGTTCATCAGCGACGTGATGAACCAGTTGCAGAACGAACTGTTGGCCACCGGCGTCAACGCTGACATCAGCGGCCGGGCGAAACATATCTATTCGATCTGGCGCAAGATGCAGCGCAAGGGCCTGGAGTTCAGCCAGATCTACGACGTGCGCGCAGTGCGCGTGCTGGTGCCCGAGGTGCGTGACTGCTACACCGCACTGGGCATCGTGCACACGCTTTGGCGGCACATCCCCAAGGAGTTCGACGACTACATCGCCAACCCCAAGGAGAATGGCTACCGCTCGCTGCACACCGCGGTGATCGGCCCCGAGGGCAAGGTGCTGGAGGTGCAGATCCGCACCCACTCGATGCACGAGGAAGCCGAGCTGGGCGTCTGCGCCCACTGGCGCTACAAGGGCACTGACGTCAAGCCCAGCTCCAACCACTACGAGGAGAAGATCTCCTGGTTGCGTCAGGTGCTCGAGTGGCATGAAGAGTTGGGCGATATTGGCGGCTTGGCTGAACAATTGCGGGTCGATATCGAACCGGACCGGGTCTATGTGTTCACCCCGGACGGCCATGCCATCGACCTGCCCAAGGGCGCCACGCCGCTGGACTTCGCCTACCGCGTGCACACCGAGATCGGCCACAACTGCCGTGGCGCCAAGATCAACGGGCGCATCGTGCCGCTCAACTACAGCCTGCAAACCGGCGAGCAGGTGGAGATCATCACCAGCAAGCACGGCAGCCCGAGCCGCGACTGGCTGAACTCCAACCTCGGTTATGTCACCACTTCGCGGGCGCGGGCCAAGATCGTTCACTGGTTCAAGCTGCAGGCCCGCGACCAGAACGTCGCTGCCGGCAAGACCCTGATCGAGCGCGAGCTGAGCCGCCTGGGCCTGCCCCAGGTGGACTTCGAGCGCCTGGCGGAGAAGGCCAACGTCAAGACCGCCGAGGACATGTTCGCCGCACTGGGTGCCGGCGACCTGCGCCTGGCGCACATGGTCAACGCCGCCCAGCAGTTGCTCGAGCCCGAGCGCATCGAACCGGTCGAGCTTATCCCGCGCCAGGCCCGGGGTATCCGCGCCGGCAAGCGCAGCGACATCCAGATCCAGGGCGTCGGCAACCTGCTCACGCAGATGGCTGGCTGCTGCCAGCCGCTGCCGGGCGACGCCATCGTCGGCTACATCACCCAGGGCCGTGGTGTGAGCATTCACCGCCAGGACTGCGCCTCGGTGCTGCAGCTGGCGGGCAAGGAGCCGGAGCGGATGATCCAGGTCAGCTGGGGACCGATCCCGGTGCAAACGTATCCGGTGGATATCGTCATCCGTGCCTACGATCGCCCGGGGCTGCTGCGCGACGTGTCGCAGGTGCTGCTCAACGAGAAGATCAACGTGCTGGCGGTCAATACCCGATCGAACAAGGAAGACAACACTGCGCTGATGTCCCTGACCATCGAGATCCCCGGCCTGGATGCCCTTGGGCGTTTGCTGGGGCGGATCTCGCAGTTGCCGAACATCATCGAGACACGGCGTAACCGCACCCCTTGATACCGAGGTGGCCTCTTCGCGGGTAAACCCGCTCCTACAGGATTGCGCGGTACTTGTAGGAGCGGGTTTACCCGCGAAGAGGCCTCTGCCGAAGGACCTGCCCAACAATGACCTACACCCTTGAAGACCTGCTGCACCTCATGGCCCGCCTGCGCGACCCGCGGCACGGCTGCCCATGGGACCTGAAGCAGGACTACGCCAGCATCGTCCAGCACACGATCGAAGAAGCCTACGAAGTTGCCGACACCATCGAACGCGGCGATTTCGAGCATTTGCAGGGTGAGCTGGGCGACTTGCTGTTCCAGGTGGTCTACTACAGCCAGCTGGCCCGGGAAGAGGGGCGTTTCGAGTTCACCGGCGTGGTCGATGCGATCACCCGCAAGCTGATCCGCCGCCACCCCCATGTCTTCCCCACGGGCGATCTCTACGCGCCCCTGGACACCCCCGCGCTGAGCGAGGCCCAGGTCAAGTCGCGCTGGGAAGAAATCAAGGCCGAGGAGCGCGCCGAGAAGAGCGAACCCGAGCAGTTGTCGCTGCTCGATGACGTTCCCGCCGCGCTGCCGGCCCTGTCTCGCGCCGCCAAGTTGCAGAAGCGCGCAGCCACCGTCGGTTTCGACTGGCCCGAGGCGCTGCCGGTGCTGGACAAGGTGCGTGAAGAGCTTGATGAAGTCCTGCAAGCCATGGCCGATGGCGACAGCGACGCGCTGGAGGACGAGCTGGGCGACCTGCTGTTCGCCACCGTCAATCTCGCCCGGCACCTCAAGCACGACCCGGAAAACGCCCTGCGCCGAGCCAATCGCAAGTTCGAGCGGCGTTTCCGTTTTATCGAACAGGCATTGCGCGAGCAGGGCCTGTCCATCCAAGATCGTACCCTCGACGAGCTGGACGCCCTTTGGGGCGAGGCCAAGCGTCAGGAAAAGAACCTGCCCAGCTGCGGCTGAGCTGATGCATAAGTGAGTGAACACCGATGAGCCTTTCCCTTCGCGACCAATTGCTCAAAGCCGGTCTGGTCAACCAGAAACAGGTTTCTCAGACCAACAAGGCTGAGAAAAAACAGAAACGCCTGGAGCACAAAGGCCAGGTCGAGGTGGACGACAGCCAGCAGCGCTTGGCCAAGGAAGCCATGGCCGAGAAAGCTAAAAAGGATCAGGAACTGAACCGCCAGGTCCAGGAAAAGGCCGAGCAGAAGGCTCGCGCCGCGCAGGTCAAGCAACTGATCGAAGCGACCCGCCTGCCCAAGCTGACTACCGAGGACTACTACAACTTCGTCGATGACAAGAAGGTCAAGCGCATCGCCGTCAACGCCCTGATGCGCAGCAAGCTGAGCAATGGCGCGCTGGCGATCGTTGCCCATGGCGGCGGCTACGAGGTGATTCCGCGCGAGGCGGCGGTGAAGATCCAGGAGCGCGACCCTAACCGCATCCTGCTGCTCAACACCCACGTTGAGGAAGCGGACGAAGATGATCCGTACGCCGCCTACAAGATCCCTGACGATCTGATGTGGTAAGCACGAAAAACCCCGCCTTGGCGGGGTTTTTCATTTCAAGACGGGTTCATTGCGAAGGGCGTTGGTTCTCGAGGTACTCGAGCTCCATGCGGTACTGGTGAGCCTGTTGCTCGTTGTGGAACATCCCGACCAGTTGGCCTTGCTGATGCACGTCCCAGATCCGCAGGCCAGCGGCCTGGCCTTCGTGGGACATTTTCGATTCGTCGCGTTCGGCTACTTGGACTGTCATCGTCAAACTCCACTGCTTGGTTGGCTGCGGCACGCTGTCGCAGGCCTTCTTTATAGAATTTGTTAGCAGGCTAAGTAAATAAAACGGCGATGAAACAAGTTTCATGTAGGAGCGGCTTCAGCCGCGATGCAGGCAACGCGGTGTCAGGCACCCGCTTTGCGGGTGATCGCGGCTGAAGCCGCTCCTACAGGAGGCGGCGTTGGCCTGAAAAAACAAAACCCCGCACGAGGCGGGGCTTTGGGTATTGCCGGCGACGGTATCAGTTGCCCTTGACCGCCTTGCCATCGACCGTGCCATCCTGCAGCACGATCACATACTCCTTGCCATCGGTCTCGACCTGGCGCAGTTGCACCAGCAGGTAGTCCCAGTCCTTGGCGAACCACAGCTCGGTGATGCGCTTGCTCTGGCTTGGGTCGCGCACGCGCTCGACCTTGATCGCCTCGACCTGGCCAGCCTTGGTGGCGACTTTTTCGCTGCCCAGGACACGGAAGTCGTAGGTGTCGATCTCGTCACCGTCGACCACCTGATAGGTCATGCTCTTCTTGCCTGCGGCTACATCGTGCTGCAGGGCCAACTGATACGACGACTTGTCCAGCACGCCACGGTTGAGCGGCAGGCTGATGGCATCGCCACGGTCGTTGCCGGTGACTTTCTTGCCGGTCCAGTCAAAGCTCAGGTCGACTTTCTTCGCCTTGCCCAGGCCGCCGCGCTCGAAGTGATACTTCTGCGGCAGCAGGGTGTCGTTGTCGAGCTTCAGGGTGCTTTGCTCGGTCAGGCTGGCAATCATCATGGAGGCCTTGAAGTTCAGGTCCCATGTACCGTTAGTGTTCTTGACCAGGCTGCGTTCGGCAGTACCGCTCATGGGCAGTTGCTTCCAGTCGGCGGTGTAGCTGGCCGCGAACGGCTTCAGGTCAGCTGCCTGGAGCGGCAGGGCAAGCACGGCGAGAGCCAAGAGCAGGGCGCGACGCATAAATTCTCCTAGTTTCGAATCAAGTGACCGCTGGCCGCCAGCGGCTGGCCATCCAGTAATGCACCCTGTTCGCCCAGACGCAAGCGTCCTTCGGCAAACCAGCGCACCGCCAGCGGGTAGATCAGGTGTTCCTGCACATGTACCCGCTGGGCCAGCGTCTGCGGCGTGTCGCCCGCAACCACCGGAACCACAGCCTGTACGACCAGAGGCCCGCCATCGAGTTCCTCGGTGACGAAGTGCACGCTGCAGCCATGTTCCCGGTCGCCAGCCTCCAGCGCGCGCTGGTGGGTGTGCAGGCCTTTGTACAACGGCAGCAATGACGGATGTATGTTGAGCAGACGGCCTTGATAGTGACGCACGAAACCGCCGCTGAGAATGCGCATGAAGCCGGCCAGCACCACCAGGTCGGGGGCGAAGCCGTCGATCAGCGCCATCAGCGCCGTGTCGAAGGCCTCGCGGCCATCGAAGCCGGTGTGTTCGAGCACGGCCGTGTCGATGCCGGCGGCCTTTGAGCGCTCGAGGCCGTAGGCATCGGCGCGGTTGGAGATCACCGCGCGGATGCGCGCCGGGCTGTCACTGGCGCTGGTACTGTCGATCAGCGCCTGCAGGTTGCTGCCGGAACCCGACAGCAACACCACCACGTTACAGGTCTTGCCCGGCATCAGTGTGCCTTGAGGTTGTGCAGCTCGACCTGGGCGGCGCCTTCGGCGGCCACGTCGATACGGCCGATCACCCAAGGCTGCTCGCCTTCGGCGCGCAGTACGTTCAGGGCGTTCTCGACCTGGTCCTGGGCCACGCAGATGACCATGCCTACGCCGCAGTTCAGCACGCGGTGCATCTCATGCTCGTCGACGTTGCCTTTTTCCTGCAGGAAGTCGAATACCACCGGGCGCTGCCAGCTGGCCACGTCGACCACGGCCTGGGCGTTTTTCGGCAGCACGCGCGGGATGTTGTCCAGCAGGCCGCCGCCGGTGATGTGGGCCATGGCCTTGACCGCGCCGGTCTGCTTGATCAGTTGCAGCAGCGGCTTGACGTAGATGCGGGTCGGGGCCATCAGCAGGTCGGCCAGCGGCTTGCCATCGAGCTGGGTGTTGTCGATGTCGGTGCCGGAGACTTCGAGGATCTTGCGGATCAGCGAGTAGCCGTTGGAGTGCGGGCCGGAGGACGGCAGGGCGATCAGGGCGTCGCCGGTGACCACTTTCGAGCCATCGATGATGTCGGCCTTTTCCACCACGCCGACGCAGAAGCCGGCCAGGTCGTAATCTTCGCCTTCGTACATGCCTGGCATTTCAGCGGTTTCACCGCCGACCAGCGAGCAGCCGGCCAGTTCGCAACCGGCACCGATGCCGGTGACCACGGTGGCGGCCACGTCGACGTTGAGCTTGCCGGTGGCGTAGTAGTCGAGGAAGAACAGCGGCTCTGCGCCGCACACCACCAGGTCGTTGACGCACATGGCGACCAGGTCCTGGCCGATGCTGTCGTGCTTGTTCAGGTTCAGTGCCAGGCGCAGCTTGGTGCCGACGCCGTCGGTGCCGGAGACCAGCACCGGCTGCTTGTAGCCAGCCGGGATCTCGCAGAGGGCGCCGAAGCCGCCCAGGCCACCCATGACTTCAGGGCGTGCGGTGCGCTTGGCGACGCCCTTGATGCGTTCGACCAGTGCTTCGCCGGCGTCGATGTCTACACCGGCGTCCTTGTAGCTCAGGGAGGGTTGCTTGCTCATTGATCCAGGCCTTTAAGAGGGAGGGATTCGTGGAAAACGACCGGGACGGCCAAGGCCGGCTGCAAGGTGCGGCGGCTGCCTGTTCGTCACTGGTCTGCGAAGGCGCGCGATTTTATCAGGGTTGCCCCTCAGCGGCCATCCTCAGGCCGACGGGCTGGCCGGAAAATGTCGGCGGAAACAGTGTTTCAACGTGTGCGACTGGTTGCCGCGCCTATGCCTGTATAAGGTATACCCATGGCAACGGGTGCACATGGCCGGGTTCATGAAGCATCTTCCGGCCCGGCGCGGTCAGAGTCGAATGGCCGGCGCGCGCCACCCCATGGTTATCTGGACAGGAATCCTCAATGCGTCTTCTCAACTACCTCGCTGCGGGTTGCCTGGTGTTTGTCGCTGTTGCGGCACAAGCCGATACGGTCTCCGGCCTTTACCAGGTGCGTGAGCCGCTCGAAGGGCAGGGCGGCGAGGCCCGCGCCCAGGCCACCAGCAAAGCCCTGGACACGCTGGTGCTGCGCCTGACCGGCGACCCCAAGGCACCGCAGAACCCCGCACTGGCTGCCTTGCGCAAGGATCCACAGCAGATCATCAACCAGGTCGGCACCGAGGCCGGGCCGCCCGAGTCGGTGCTGGTCGAGTTCGATCCGGGCAGTACCGAGCGCGCCTTGCGCCAGGCGGGCCTGGCCTTGTGGGGCAACAATCGGCCATCGATTCTGGTCTGGTGGCTGAACGACAACGTCGAAGGCAGCAACCTGGTCGGTGATGGCCAGAGCAGCGCCGAGCCCTTGCGCCGCGCCGCGCAGCACCGTGGCCTGCCGCTGCGATTGCCGTTGGCCGACCTGCAAGAACAGTTGGTCGCCAACGCCAAGCAACTTGAAGGCAACGATCCTAGGCCCCTGCGTGAAGCATCCGAGCGCTATGGCGCCAATGCCCTGCTGGCGGTGCATGCCCACGAGGCCGAAGGCAAGTGGCAGGGTAAATGGCAACTGTGGCTGGGCGACCAGCGCGAGCAGGGCAGCGTTGAAGGTGCCGACCAGGCAGCCCTGGCGGACGCCTTGATGCTGGCGGTGAGCAATCGACTGGCGCCGCGTTACGTCACCCGCCCGGGTGCCAGCAGTGACCTGCAGGTCCAGGTGCAAGGGATGAACCTGCAACGCTACGCCGAGCTTGCCCGTGTGCTCGAGCCCTATGGTGCGCGGCTGCGGATGGTCGAGGGCGCGACCCTGACCTACGCCGTCACCGGCAATCGTGATCAATTGCGCGCTCAGTTGAGCCTGGCCAAATTGCAGGAGCTGCCTGCCGAGCAGGTGCCTGCAACGCCGCCTGCGGCGTCTCAGGCTGAGCCTGGCGTGGCGTTGCCCACGCCACCCAGGCCGTTCGACGGCCTGCGTTTTCGCTGGTAAGGAGTAATCTGCATGATCGAACCGCGTCGCTGGATCTGGCTGGGCGCTGCCCTGCTGATCGCCGTGTTGCTGTATTTGCTGCACAACATTCTTTCACCGTTCCTGGTGGGCATTCTGCTCGCCTACCTGGCTGATCCGCTGGTCGACCGCCTGGAGCGGGCAGGGCTGTCGCGAACCTGGGGCGTGGTGGTGGTGTTCAGCCTGTTTACCCTGATCTTCCTGGCCCTGCTGCTGGTGTTGATCCCCATGCTGGCCAAGCAGCTGCTGCGTCTGTATGAACTGGCGCCACAGATGCTCGACTGGCTGCAGCACGTGGCCTTGCCCTGGGTGCAGAGCCGTCTGGGCCTGGCTGACGGCTTCTGGAAGTTCGACAAGATCAAGGCCGCCATCGGCGAGCACATGGGCCAGACCACCGATATCGTCGGTGTGCTGCTGTCCCAGGCTACCGCCTCCAGCCTGGCGCTGATCGGCTGGCTGGCCAACCTGGTGCTGATCCCGGTGGTGGGCTTCTACCTGCTGCGTGACTGGGACCTGATGATGGCCAAGCTGCGCAGCCTGTTGCCGCGTCAGCGCGAGTCGCAGGTGGTGGGGCTGGCAGGGGAGTGCCATGAGGTGCTCGGGGCGTTCGTGCGTGGCCAGTTGCTGGTGATGCTTGCCCTGGGCGTCATCTATTCCACCGGCCTGATGCTGGTGGGCCTGGAACTCGGCCTGCTGATCGGCATGCTGGCAGGGCTGGCGGCGATCGTGCCGTACATGGGCTTCATCATCGGCATCGGCGCGGCGCTGGTGGCCGGATTGTTCCAGTTCGGTGGCGAGCTGTACCCGATGCTGGGCATCGTCGCGGTGTTCATGGTCGGGCAGGCGCTCGAAGGCATGGTGCTGACACCGCTGCTGGTGGGCGACCGCATCGGCCTGCACCCTGTCGCGGTGATCTTCGCCATCCTGGCAGGCGGCGAGCTGTTCGGTTTCACCGGTGTGTTGCTGGCCCTGCCGGCGGCAGCGGTGATCATGGTACTGCTGCGGCATGTACATGATTTGTATAAGGAGTCGAACACCTATGCCGGAGGGATCGATCCCGACCTTTAGCGATGGTTCGCCGGCAAGCCGGCTCCTACAGGCCACAGGCGACATGCTACCTGTAGGAGCCGGCTTGCCGGCGATGGCTGCAGAGCAGCCCCAAAGCGGGTCAGGACCATGCAACTTCTTGATTTTACTTGCGCTATTACCCTCGCCGATTGTGCCGCCCGCGTTGCGGGTATAGACTTTGCACACTGTTCACCAAAGGCCCCCTGTGGTCCCTGCGACCACCCGCGAGCATGAAACCGATCCAGTTGCCCCTGGGTGTGCGTCTGCGTGATGACGCCACCTTCATCAACTACTACCCGGGCGCCAATGCTGCGGCATTGGGCTACGTCGAGCGGCTGTGCGAAGCCGACGCCGGCTGGACCGAGAGCCTCATCTATCTGTGGGGCAAGCAAGGCGTGGGCCGTACCCACCTGCTGCAAGCCGCCACCCACCGTTTCCAGCAACTGGGCGAGCCCGCCGTCTACCTGCCGCTCGCGCAATTGCTCGACCGTGGCGTCGAATTGCTCGACCACCTCGAACAGTATGAACTGGTGTGCATCGACGACTTGCATGTGATCGCAGGCAAGGCGGACTGGGAAGAGGCCATGTTCCACCTGTTCAACCGCCTTCGTGACAGCGGTCGGCGCTTGTTGCTGGCTGCATCCAGCTCGCCCCGCGAACTGCCGATCAAGCTGGCCGACCTCAAGTCCCGGCTCACCCTCGCGCTGATTTTCCAGATGCGCGGCATGTCCGATGAAGACAAGCTGCGTGCCTTGCAGTTGCGCGCCTCGCGCCGCGGCCTGCATCTGACCGACGAGGTCGGCCATTTCATCCTCACCCGCGGCACCCGCAGCATGAGCGCCCTGTTCGACCTGCTCGAACGCCTCGACCAGGCTTCGCTGCAGGCCCAGCGCAAGCTGACAATTCCATTCCTCAAGGAAACCCTGGGCTGGTAAGCCTTGAAACAGGGGCTTGCAGCCTCGAATCAGAAAAGTCACATGTTTTTCGATAAAATTTGCAAATGGTTCCGATAGAAGGCATAGTTTCCCCCTTCTAAAGGATTACAGACACGGTCGTGCCCATGCTGAAGCGCTTCGCACCCCTCGTGCCACTTGCACTTGTGACTCTACTGTTCGGTTGCGCCTCCCAGGGCCCAGTCTCGCAACAGCAGGATCAACACACTATCGCCGCCCAGTCGATCAAATCGAAGGCTTCGGCTTCTTCCGTATTCAGTGAGGAAGAGCTGGCCACCGAAGAAGACATGGACGCATTCTCCAGCAACGGCAAGCCCTACCAGCTGCCTGTGCTGGCCGACAGTATTCTCGAACGTGGCATGGCCTTGATCGGCACCCGCTACCGCTTTGGCGGCACCAGCGAGCAGTCGGGCTTTGATTGCAGCGGCTTCATCGGCTACCTCTTCCGCGAGGAAGCGGGCATGAACCTGCCGCGCTCGACCCGCGAGATGATCAACGTCGACGCCCCCAAGGTTGCCCGCAACAAGCTCAAGCCAGGCGACCTGCTGTTCTTCAGCACCAACGGCCGTGGTCGCGTGAGCCACGCCGGGATCTACCTGGGTGACAACCAGTTCATCCACTCCAGCAGCCGCCGCAGCGGTGGCGTGCGTATCGACAGCCTGGGCGATCGCTACTGGAGCAAAACCTTCATCGAGGCCAAACGCGCGCTCGCCATGGCGCCGACCACGATCTCGCGCAATTGATTTGATATCAAAATGCTGTACTCTCGCACGGCGGCGTAGCTGAAAAAGCTCGCCGCCGTGCGCATTTACAGAAAGCGTCTAATCTAAATTCTCAACTCTTTTTACCTTCGGCCGCGGCCGGAGGGTTTTGACAGGACGTTCACATCATGGCGATGTTGGCGCGCTTCGCACTGCTCTCCTTCCTGGCCCTGCTCGCGGCCTGTTCCAGCCATGCGCCAGCTCCAGCGCCCATGGCCAAGCCTCCCATGGTGTTCAATCAGTCGACCTCGTCGCCTGCGGCGGACGATGTTTTGTTCCGGGCCATCGGCCTGGTGGGCACGCCCTACCGGTGGGGCGGCAATACACCGGACTCCGGGTTCGATTGCAGTGGGTTGATCGGCTATGTCTACCGTGATGCGGCGGGTATCAGCCTGCCACGTTCGACCCGTGAAATGATCGTCATGCGCGCGCCCAATGTGGACATCAACGCGTTGCAGTCCGGGGACCTGGTGTTTTTCGCCACCAGTGGCGGCTCGCAAGTCAGCCATGCCGGCATCTATGTCGGTGAAGGGCGTTTCGTGCATGCACCTTCGACTGGCGGAACGGTGCGTCTGGACTACCTCTCCAGCAGTTACTGGGCCAAGGCCTACCTGCAGGCCAAGCGGGTGCTGCCACCAGGGCACCTGGCACAGAATCCCTGATACCCGAATTGATCCTGTAGGAGCGGCTTCAGCCGCGATGAGTGCATCGCGGTGTCTGGCCCCCGCTACACGGGTGATCGCGGCTGAAGGCCGCTCCTACAGCGGTCTTTTTCAGACCAACGGGTTAGGTTTGGCCCCGTGAGAGCAGGCCAACCCGCACAAACATCTACCGCTTCTTCTGCTGCCCATAGGGCCAGGATGCCCGTTCCGACAACGACATCCCGGGAGTAGGGCATGAGCAGTATCAAGGAGCGCGTGGAGCGCAGTCTCGACGCATTGGTAGCAGCGCGGCCCCTGGTTCGCCTGGTGGATGAGACCATCCGCGAATACCCCGACCCCTATGTGTTGGCAACCCGGCACGCGCGGCGCATCGTGCTCAAGCACACAGGCAAGGCGACCGATCCGCGCTTTGTCTGGTGGCACCAGTTCGAAACGGCCAGTAGCAGTAGCCGCAGTTTCACCGGCTGGCAGCACAGCGGACCGCCGCAAAAGTCGATGCACCTGGTCGAGCTGGTGATCAAGCGCTTCGACGCGCGCTTCCAGGAAGCGCCGGACGAACTCGACCTGTACGGCGGTTTCTATCGCCAGGGGCGCCAGGCCAGTTATTTCGACGAGCGCAACGAAGTGGCGATGCTGGGCAGCAAGGTCCAGGAGGATTTGTGGGCGCTGGACTTCGCCGTGGCCTACCGCGCCGAAATCACCCGCTTCTGGACCACCTACTCGTCGCATTTTCGTGTACTGGCCAAGGTGAACCTGCTCGGGCAGGGGGCCGGTGCCGTTCGTGCCGGGCGTATCGACCAGAATGACTGGACGCGGTTGCGCGAGATGGCCGCCGACGGCCTGGTCGACGGTGAGTTGCCGACGCTGGCCAAGCTTGAGCAGGATAGCGCCAGCAGCCCGCTGTCCGTCAGCCGCTATGTGCTCGACCGGGGGGATCGCGGCTGCCTCTACAGCTTTGCCGCGGACAATGGCCGCATCCTGTTGTACCGCCCCTGGGCATCGGAAGCGTTCAAGAGCTTCGCCTCGGAGCAGGCCATGGCAGGGTGGCTGCGCGAACAGTTGCAGGATGCCGACACCCTGGCCACCTACGTCAAGGCCGCCCATACCGATGCCCGCGACCCCGCACGCGCGCATTCGGTCAAGACACACCTGCAAAGCATCGCCAACAGCGCCGACGAGCAGGCGGCACTGGTCTTGCTCGGCTTTCTGAAGCGCGCGATCACGGGCGATATCTTCAGCTACCTGGCCACCCAGGCCACCCGCGAGATGAACGACAATGCCGCGGCGATGCTGGGTAACGCCGAGCTGCGCAAGGCAATGTGGAGCGGTTACCTCTCGGCGTTCATCAAGGTCTTTGGTGGCTTCGCGCCGATCGGCTGGCCGATGACGCTGATGCTGCTGGGGGCGAGCCTCGGCAAGGTGGGGCTGGACATCGATGCGGCGTTGCATGCCGCCGATGAGCAAAGCCGCAAGGATGCATTGCGCGAGGCCATGCTCGACAGCCTGTTCGCCGCCTTGAACATGGCCGACCTGGGGTTCGAGTCGAGCTTCGCCTCGCTGGCCTACGAGGCACCTCTGGACGAGGTGGAAACCAACCTGGAACACTGGCAGGTGACGCAGGCTGCCACGCTGCCGGTGGAGGGGAGTGAAACCAATCAGCTGATCAATGGCGAACTGGCCAGCAGCGGGCGTTTGCGGGGTGTCCGGATCGGTAGCGATGGCAGTTGCTGGATTGTGCTCAATGGCCTGTCCTACCGGGTTCGCTACAACCACGACCTGCATGTCTGGCAGATCGTGCCGGCGCACAATCCCTTTGCCTTCGGCCCGCTGTACCCGGTGCGCCTGAACGAGGCCAACGAATGGGAGCTGCTGGTGCCGCCGCGACTGGCCGGTGGCGCGCCGCCCGCCGTGGAGGGCATGTCCAGCACAACCTCGCGTTTCTGGAACCGCCACCTGGCGGTGGATGAAGTACGCAGCAAGGTTTTTTCAGCCAATGCCTTGCGTCGTCAGAAGCAGTTGTTGGAGGCCCGGCCAATTCCGCAGTTGGCGCATGATCAGGTACCAGGCCTGGATGAACGAGGCCTGGATTGCGTGCGGGTCGATGGTCGCGTGCAGTACTCCTATCGCTATGATCGCGAGTACTTCAATTCATTGATCGAGTACTACACCAGTGATGAGTCCAAGGTGAACGATGTGTTTCGCTTTGGCACGTATCGGTACGACGACGAGGATGACTACATACGCCAGCTTGCCGATAGTCTCGACGAGTTGCCGCGCAGCAACGAGGTGAGCCTGTATCGAGGCGGGCATAGTTCGCGAGGCACCAGTGGCGAAAACTATCGAAACGGGCGGTTGCGTGTCGGCGATGTGCTGGTCAATACCGACCTGACCTCGTTTACCGAAAACCCCTACAAGGTGGCGGAATTCGCTTCTAGGCCTTCCGTAAGCGCGCCGGGCAATCTGCCGGGTGTGTTCGACGACAGCTCGGTGGTGTTCGAACTGCCGCTGAGCCACTACCAGGGCGGTACTCCGATCAGCGCGTTCTCTCTCTACTGGGATGAGGGCGAGACCTTGTTCCTGCCCGGCCACTACTTCCGTATCGACAGTCTGGAGCAGGTCTACGGCGAGCATTACCGCTTCATTCACGTGACCCTCCGGCAGGTCGGCAAGCCCGCTCAGGGCCCAGTCTACGACCTGCGCACAGCCCTGCCGTTCGACAGCGACGCGTACAAGGCGCGGTTCAGGACGCCGGGGCTGGAGCAGCGGTTTTTCCCCGCTGACACGCAGGAGGCAACCGCCAGCGCCCGTTGACCCGGCGCGGCTCAGGCTTGCTTGAGCAGCAACGCTACCCCGGGATAGTACTGCCCCTGCTCGTTGTGCAGCTTGCGATAGGCGTAGGGGAAGTACCAGGCCAGCGCGCAGGCCGTGTGCTTCTGCAGGTCGTCGACCAGGTCCTGCAGTTCCTCGGGGCTGGCGTGCTGGCCTGCCTTCCACGGCGTGACGAACAAGGCGCCAGCCTTGAGCTGGCTGGCGTAGGCAATCGGCTTGGCCTGTGTGGCGGTCTCCTGCAAGGCCGTCGTCAGGTCCAGGCGGGCGATGCGCGGCCAGCGTTGGCTGGCATGCAGGTGTACGGTCGCCTCGGCGCTGCTGATCGACAGGTCGCAGCGCCCCTCGCGCTCACCCTCGTCGCGCTGTTTCTTGCTCGTGTATTGTTCCAGCGCCACCAGCTCACCTTGCCAGGCGGCCGCCGCAAGCACGCCGACGTTGGCGGCCGCGCCATGCCAGTAGGGCGCTTCGTTGTCGCCCTGGATCTGGTTGAAGCGATCGATGCAGTCGACCCAGCGTTCGAGGGCCGGGCGCAGGAACTCCAGGCTCGGGTTGTTGATGATCAGGCCTTGCATGCTGCGCTCTCCTTGTCATTGTGATCGAGGTCAGCCGAAATGGTGGCTATGTGATATCACTGTCTTGAGTGTGGCACAAGCTGGCGGATCGGCCATTGATCCAGGCCAGATCGGCCCTCGTTCGATTGACGCTCCCAGTACAACCCTCTAACCTTCGCGGCGTGTTTCAGGTGCCCTGCGAACTCAGGTTTGGCAGGGTGAAACTGGGAAGCCGGTGGGCGCCAGCAAGGCGCGATTCCGGCGCTGCCCCCGCAACGGTAGATGAGTGGACGGCTGCGCAAGGCCACTGGATTTCGTGATCCGGGAAGGCGCACGGCCCGGGCATGGCCCCGCTCATGAGCCCGGAGACCGGCCTGTCACTGCCAACGGCATCACGGAGGGTGATGCGCGGAGCGATGTGGCCTGCGCCACGGTCCCTGCGCGTTCTCCGTCTGCCCGCCTATTACCTGTCACCCGCCGGTGGCAGCCTGCGGAGAACCCTGATGAGCGAATCCACCGAACGCGACGAACGCCACCTGGCGCGCATGCAGCGCAAGAAGGCGATCATCGACGAGCGCATCGCCAATTCCCCCAACGAGTGCGGCCTGTTGCTGGTGCTGACCGGCAACGGCAAGGGCAAGAGCAGCTCGGCCTTCGGCATGCTCGCCCGCGCCCTGGGCCATGGCATGCAGTGCGGCGTGGTGCAGTTCATCAAGGGGCGCAACAGTACCGGTGAGGAACTGTTCTTCCGCCGTTTCCCGGAGCAAGTGCGCTACCACGTGATGGGCGAGGGCTTCACCTGGGAGACCCAGGACCGCCAGCGCGACATTGCTGCCGCCGAGGCCGCCTGGGCCGTCTCGCGCCAGTTGCTGCAGGATCCTTCCATCCAGTTCGTCGTGCTCGACGAGCTGAACATCGCGCTCAAGCACGGTTACCTCGACCTCGACCAGGTACTTTCGGACATCCAGGCCCGCCCGCCGATGCAGCACGTGATCGTCACTGGCCGCGCGGCCAAGCCCGAGATGATCGAGCTGGCTGACACCGTCACCGAGATGGGCATGCTCAAGCATGCGTTCCAGGCCGGTATTCGCGCGCAGAAGGGCGTCGAACTGTGAGTGATGCTCGCCACTGCCCGGCGGTACTGATTGCCGCGCCGGCCTCCGGCCAGGGCAAGACCACGGTCACCGCCGCCCTGGCCCGCCTGCACCGCAACCTTGGGCGCAAGGTGCGGGTGTTCAAGTGTGGGCCGGACTTTCTCGACCCGATGATCCTCGAACGTGCCAGCGGCGCGCCGGTCTACCAGCTGGACCTGTGGATGATCGGCGCCGAAGAGAGTCGCCGCTTGCTGTGGGAGGCGGCCGGCGAGGCCGACCTGATCCTGATCGAAGGCGTGATGGGGCTGTTCGACGGCACCCCGTCGAGCGCCGACCTGGCGCGCCACTTCGGTGTGCCGGTGCTGGCGGTGATCGACGGCACGGCGATGGCTCAAACCTTCGGTGCCCTGGCCCTGGGGCTGGCGCGCTATCAGCCTGACCTGCCGTTCGCCGGCGTGCTGGCCAACCGGGTCGGCAGCCTGCGCCATGCACAACTGCTCGAAGGTAGCTTGACCGAGGGCCTGCGCTGGTACGGCGGGCTGTCCCGCGAGCGCGGTATCGAATTGCCCAGCCGGCATCTCGGGTTGGTGCAGGCTAGCGAACTGAATGACCTGGACACACGCCTGGATGCCGCCGCCGAGGCGCTGGGTGCCAGTTGCGATGCGGCCCTGCCGCCGCCGGTGACGTTTGCTGCTCCGGAACGCTTCGACGCCGAGACTTCGTTGGCCGGTTTGCGTATCGGCGTGGCCCGCGACGAAGCCTTCGCCTTCACCTATGGCGCCAACCTTGAGCTTTTGCGCAATCTCGGCGCACAGATCGAATTCTTCTCGCCGCTGCATGACCGTGAGCTGCCGGTGGTCGACAGCCTGTACCTGCCAGGCGGCTATCCGGAGCTGCATCATCATGCCCTGGCGGCCAATGCCCCCATGCTTGAGGCGATCCGCAACCACCATGCCCAAGGCAAACCCCTGCTGGCCGAATGCGGTGGCATGCTTTATCTGCTCGACGCGCTGACCGACGTGGCTGGCGAGCGTGCCGCGCTGCTTGGCCTGCTGCCGGGCGAGGCGACCATGCAGAAACGTTTGGCGGCGCTGGCCTTGCAGGCGGTCGAGCTGCCGGAAGGCACCCTGCGCGGTCATACCTACCACCACTCGCTGACCGAGACGGCGCTTGAGCCGATTGCCCGTGGCCTGAGCCCCAATGGTGGGCGTGGCAACGAAGCGGTCTACCGCCTGGGCCGCCTGACCGCGTCCTACGTGCATTTCTATTTCCCTTCCAACCCCGATGCGGCGGCGGCGTTGCTGCGACCATGAGCGAACTTGCCTACAGCGAGGCCGAACGTGCGGCCATCTACCGCGCCATCGGCGAACGTCGCGACATGCGCCATTTCGCTGGTGGCGACGTCGCGCCGGAACTGCTCGGCCGGTTGCTGGCCGCCGCGCACCAGGCCCCCAGTGTCGGGCTGATGCAGCCGTGGCGTTTCATCCGTATCAGCCAGCGCGACCTGCGCACGCGCATACAGGCGCTGGTGGAAGAGGAGCGGGTGCGTACCGCCGAGGCGCTGGGCGAGCGCGCGGATGAGTTCATGAAACTCAAGGTCGAAGGAATCAGTGACTGCGCCGAGGTGCTGGTTGCCGCGCTGATGGACAACCGCGAGCCGCATATCTTCGGGCGCCGCACCCTGCCCGAGATGGACCTGGCCTCGCTGGCCTGCGCCATCCAGAACCTGTGGCTGGCGGCCCGCGCCGAAGGGCTGGGCATGGGCTGGGTGTCGTTGTTCGATCCGCAGGCCCTGGCCGCGCTGCTGGGCATGCCGGCAGGCGCCAAGCCGGTGGCGGTGCTGTGCCTGGGACCGGTGACCGAATTCTACCCAGCGCCGATGCTGGTGCTGGAAGACTGGGCCGAGCAACGGCCGTTGCATGAAATGCTCTACGAGAACCAATGGGGAGAGCGGCCATGAGCGTGGCGCTGCTGACTGTCGCGGGTGTGGCCCTGGACGCCTTGCTTGGCGAGCCGAAACGGCGGCATCCGCTGGTGGGCTTCGGCAACCTGGCCAAGCGCCTGGAGCAGCGTTTCAATGCAGGCGGCCGCGGCTGGCGCAGCCACGGCGTCAGCGCCTGGTTCCTGGCCGTGGTGCCACTGACCCTGGTGGCGTTGATCCTGTCCTGGCTGCCCTATATCGGCTGGATCGTCGATGTGCTGGCGCTGTACTGCGCGCTTGGCCTGCGCAGCCTGGGCGAGCATGTGCTGCCGGTGGCCCAGGCATTGCGCCAGGGCGACCTGGAAGAGGCGCGGCGGCGGGTCGGCTACCTGGTCAGCCGGGAAACCCGCGAGCTGGACGAGCCCGCCGTGGCCCGGGCGGCCACCGAGTCGGTGCTGGAGAACGGCAGCGATGCCGTGTTCGCCGCGCTGTTCTGGTTCGTGATCGCCGGGGCGCCTGGTGTGGTGCTCTATCGCCTGAGCAACACCCTGGATGCCATGTGGGGCTATCGCAATGAGCGCTTCGAGCGCTTCGGTTGGTGTGCGGCGCGTATCGACGATGGGCTCAACTACATACCCGCCCGGTTGGTGGCGCTGACCTACGCGCTGCTGGGCAAGACCCGGCTGGCCATGAGCTGCTGGCGTCGGCAGGGGCCGCAATGGGACAGCCCCAATGCCGGCCCGGTCATGGCTGCCGGCGCCGGGGCGCTGGGCGTGGAGCTGGGCGGCCCGGCGGTTTATCACGGCGAGCTGCATGAGCGTCCACGCCTGGGTGACGGGCCGATGGCCGACGCCGACGCGATCGAGCGTGGCTGGACCCTGGTGCAGCGCGGTGTGTGGCTGTGGCTGCTGGTGATCGGCCTGGGAGGCTACTTGAATGCTTGAGCACGGTGGGCGCCTGTTGCGCGCAGTAAAACACTACGGGATAGCCCGTGAGCACTGGCTCGACCTGTCCAGCGGCATCGCGCCTTGGAGCTACCCGATCCCCATGATCCCGCAGGACGCTTGGGCGCGCCTGCCGGAAACCGAGGACGGCCTGGAAGAAGCGGCGCGGCAGTACTATGGCGTGCACCCGTTGCTGGCGGTGGCCGGTTCCCAGGCGGCGATCCAGGCGTTGCCACATTTACGTGCGCCAGGCCGGGTCGGTGTGTTGTCGCCGTGTTATGCCGAGCATCCGCATGCCTGGCAGCGTGCCGGGCATACGCTCGTCGAGCTGGACGAGGACCAGGTAGAGAACGCGCTCGACAGCCTCGATGTGCTGCTGCTGGTCAACCCCAACAACCCCACCGGGCGTCGTTTCACCCGCGATCAATTGCTGGCTTGGCACGCGCGACTGGCTGCGCGGGGTGGCTGGTTGCTGGTCGATGAAGCGTTCATGGACAACACGCCTGAACACAGCATCGTCGACCGCGCCGAGTGCCCCGGGCTGATCGTGCTGCGTTCGTTCGGCAAGTTTTTTGGGCTCGCTGGCGTGAGGCTTGGCTTCGTGGCCGCGCAAACGGCACTGTTGCAACAGCTGGCCGACCTGCTGGGGCCCTGGACGGTCAGTGGCCCGGCGCGGATGATCGGCCAGGCCTGCTTCGCCGACATCGTCGCGCATCAAGGGCAGATCGAACGTTGTGCGCGGGCCAGCCAGCGCCTGGCCGCCATGCTGCAAAGCGCCGGCCTGGCGCCGAGCGGTGGTTGCGACCTGTTCCAATACGTGCGCAGCGAACGCGCCGCGCATCTGCACGATTTTCTCGCCCAGCGTGGCATCCTCGTTCGCTTGTTCGAGCAGCCGCCGGCCGTGCGCCTGGGCCTGCCCGCCAGCGCGGCGGACGAACAACGCCTGGCCCAGGCCCTGGCGGACTACCAGAAGGATTCGGCATGACCACCCTCATGGTGCAAGGCACCACCTCCGATGCCGGCAAGAGCACGCTGGTCACTGCCCTGTGCCGCTGGCTGTTGCGCCAGGGTGTCGCCGTGGTGCCGTTCAAGCCGCAGAACATGGCGCTCAACAGCGCGGTGACCGCCGACGGCGGCGAGATCGGCCGGGCCCAGGCGGTGCAGGCCCAGGCCTGCCGGCTGGCGCCGCACACCGACATGAACCCGGTGCTGCTCAAGCCCAACAGTGACACCGGTGCCCAGGTGATCGTGCACGGGCGCGCGGTTACCAGCATGAACGCCGTGGCCTATCACGACTACAAGGCCATCGCCATGCAGGCGGTGCTGGCTTCCCATGAACGCCTGCGCCAGGCCTATCCGGTGGTGATGGTGGAGGGGGCCGGCTCGCCCGCCGAAATCAACCTGCGCGCCGGCGATATCGCCAACATGGGTTTCGCCGAGGCCGTCGACTGCCCGGTGATCCTGGTCGCCGACATCAACCGGGGGGGCGTGTTCGCCCACCTGGTCGGCACCCTGGAGCTGCTGTCGCCGAGCGAGCAGGCGCGGGTCAAGGGCTTTGTCATCAACCGTTTCCGGGGCGACATCGCCTTGCTGCAACCGGGCCTGGACTGGCTGGAGCAGCGCACCGGCAAACCGGTGCTGGGCGTGCTGCCCTATGTCACCGACCTGCATCTGGAGGCCGAGGACGCCATCGACGTACGCCAGGCGGTCAAGGGCGAGCGCGTGCTCAAGGTGATCGTCCCGGTGCTGCCGCGCATCAGCAACCACACCGACTTCGACCCCTTGCGCCTGCATCCGCAGGTGGACCTGCAGTTCATCGGCCCGGGCCAGCCGATCCCGCCAGCCGACCTGATCATCCTGCCCGGCTCCAAGAGCGTGCGCGCCGACCTGACGCAATTGCGCGAGCGGGGGTGGGATAGCGCCATCGCTCGGCACCTGCGTTATGGCGGCAAGCTGATTGGCATCTGCGGCGGCCTGCAGATGCTGGGCCACGAAGTGCACGACCCGCTGGGGCTGGAGGGGCCGGCAGGCTCCAGCGCCGGGCTCGGCCTGCTGGACTACAGCACCGTGCTGGAAGCGCAAAAGCAGCTGCGCAATGTTGCCGGTACCCTCGATCTGGAGCAGGCAGCGGTGTCCGGCTATGAGATCCATGCCGGTGTGACCCATGGCCCGGGCCTGGAACATCCGGCCGTCCAGCTGGACGATGGCCGCAACGATGGCGCCATCAGCGCCGACGGCCAGATCCTCGCCACCTACCTGCACGGGCTGTTCGAAGGCAGCCAGTCGTGTGCCGCGCTGCTGCGCTGGGCAGGGCTCGCGGACGCCCAGGCCATCGACTACGAGGCCCTGCGCGAGCGCGATATCGAGCGCCTGGCCGACTTGGTGGAGCAGCACCTGGATACCGAACGCCTGCGCCAACTGTGTGGGGTGGCCGCCGATGCGTAACCTGATCCTCGGCGGCGCCCGCTCCGGCAAGAGCCGCCTGGCCGAACAGTTGGCCACGGACAGCCGTTTGCCGGTGACCTATATCGCCACCAGCGAACCCCTGGACGGCGAGATGAGCGAGCGTGTGCGCCTTCACCGCGAACGCCGCCCGGCCGACTGGGGGCTGATCGAGGAGCCCCTGGCCCTGGCCGCCGTGCTGCGCACCGAGGCCGCTGAAGGGCGCTGCCTGCTGGTGGATTGCCTTACCTTGTGGCTGACCAACCTGTTGATGCTCGAAGATGACCAACGCCTGGCCCAGGAGCGCGATGCGCTGCTCGACTGCCTGGAGCAATTACCCGGCACGATCATTCTGGTCAGCAACGAAACCGGTCTGGGCGTGGTGCCCATGGGCGAACTGACCCGGCGCTACGTCGACCTCTCCGGCCTGCTGCACCAGGCCGTGGCCGCGCGCTGCCAACGCGTGGTGCTCACCGTGGCCGGCCTCCCTCTCATGCTCAAAGGACCTGCTCTATGACCCAGATGTGGTGGCGCGACGCCTGCCAACCCCTCGACACCGCCGCCATGGACCAGGCCCGCGCTCGTCAGCAACAGCTGACCAAACCCACCGGTTCCCTCGGCCAGCTCGAAGGCCTGGCGATTCGCCTGGCCGGGTTGCAAGGGCGGGAGCGCCCCACCTTGGAGCAGGTGGCAATCACGATATTCGCCGGTGACCATGGTGTGGTGGAGGAGGGTATCTCTGCGTATCCACAGGCCGTGACCGGGCAGATGCTGCGCAACTTCGTCTCGGGCGGCGCAGCGATCAGCGTGCTGGCGCGTCAGTTGGGGGCAAGCCTGGAAGTGGTCGACCTCGGCACGGTTGCCCCATCGCTGGACTTGCCGGGCGTGCACCATCTGCGCCTGGGCGCGGGCACCGGCAACTTCGCCCGCCAGGCGGCGATGACCGACGCTCAACTGGCGGCTGCGTTGCAGGCCGGCCGCGACAGCGCCCTGCGCGCGCTCGAGCAGGGCGCCCAGCTGTTCATCGGCGGCGAGATGGGCATTGGCAACACCACGGCCGCCGCCGCCCTGGCCTGTACGCTGATGGGGTGCCCGGCGCGTGAGCTGAGCGGGCCAGGTACCGGCCTGGACAACGCCGGTGTGCGGCACAAGGCCGAGGTGATCGAACGTGCCCTGGTGCTGCACGGCCTGCGTGCCGACGAGCCGCTACGTGCCTTGGGCCATGTCGGTGGATTCGAGATCGCCGCGCTGGTAGGCGCTTACCTGGCCTGTGCCCAGCACGGGCTGCCGGTGCTGGTCGATGGATTCATCTGCAGCGTCGCCGCCCTGGTGGCGGTGCGCCTCAATCCGCAGTGCCAGCCCTGGCTGCTGTTTGCTCATCAGGGCGCTGAGCCTGGGCACAAGGCCTTGCTTGCCGCCTTGCACGCCGAGCCGCTGCTGGCCTTGGGGCTACGCCTGGGCGAGGGCAGCGGCGCCGCCCTCGCCGTGCCGCTGATTCGCCTGGCCTGTGCCCTGCACGGGCAGATGGCGACCTTCGCCGAAGCTGCTGTTGCGGATCGCCCGGCATGATCCTCGACCTGCTGCGCCACGGCGAGACGGTGCTCGGTGGTGGCCTGCGTGGCAGCCTGGACGATGCCTTGACTCCGCTCGGCTGGACGCAGATGCGCCAGGCGGTGGCCGAGGCCGGCCCTTGGGATGTGCTGGTCAGCTCGCCGCTGCAACGCTGCGGGTTGTTCGCTGATGAACTGGGCGCACGCCTGGGGCTGGCGGTGCAGCGTGAGGCGGATGTGCGTGAGCTGCATTTCGGTGACTGGGAAGGGCGCAGCGCCGCGCAGATCATGCAGACCGAAGCCGATGCCCTTGGCCTGTTCTGGAATGATCCCTATGCGTTCACGCCGCCCGGCGGCGAGCCGGTGCTGGCGTTTGCCGAACGGGTACAGGCGGCAGTCGCCAGGCTGGCGCGCCAGCACGCGGGCAAGCGTGTGTTGCTGGTCACCCATGGTGGCGTGATGCGCCTGCTGCTGGCACAGGCCCGTGGTTTGCCACGAGAGCAACTGCTGCAAGTCGAAGTCGGGCATGGCGCATTGAAGCGGCTGGTCTGCGAAGGCGACCTGCTGCACGAGGTGGATTGAAATGCTGCCGTTCTGGATCGCCTTGCAGTTTCTCAGCAGCTTGCCGGTACGCCTGCCGGGCATGCCGACACCGAACGAGATGGGCCGCTCGCTGCTGTTCTATCCCGTGGTCGGGCTGCTGTTCGGCCTGCTGCTGTGGCTGGCCAGCCATCTGCTTCAGGGGACGCCGGCGCCATTGCATGCGGCGTTGCTGCTGGCGCTGTGGGTGCTGCTCAGTGGCGCCTTGCACCTGGATGGCTTGGCCGACAGCGCCGATGCCTGGCTGGGTGGATTCGGTGACCGTGAGCGCACCTTGCAGATCATGAAGGACCCGCGCAGCGGGCCGATTGCCGTGGTCGTCCTGGTGCTGGTGTTGTTGCTGAAGTTCTGTGCGCTGTGGGTGCTGGTCGAGCGTGGCGTGGGGGGCTGGCTGGTGCTGGCGCCTGTGGTCGGGCGGGCGGCGATGTTGGGTTTGTTCATGGGCACGCCCTACGTGCGCCAGGGTGGATTGGGGGCGGCTTTGGCCGAGCACCTGCCGCGCTGGGCCGCTGGGTGGGTGCTGCTGGGCAGCGTGCTGGCTTGCGTTGTGTTGGGGGGCTTGTCCGGGCTTTGGATGCTGCTGCTGTCGCTTGGGGTGTTCTTGTGGCTGCGGCGGCTGATGTGCAAGCGCTTGGGCGGTACCACCGGTGACACGGCCGGGGCGATGGTGGAGTTGCTGGAGCTGGCGGTGGTAGTGGGCTTGGCGTTGATGGTCTGAGCTTGGTGGGGCAGTACCGGCCCTTTCGCCGGCAAGCCGGCTCCTACAGGTGATATGCACTTGTCGGCGAAAAGGGCGTTGCCTGCTGATACTTCGGAAGTTTCCGTGGGTAGCCTGGCTTATCCTCGGGCGTTTCTTCTTTTTGCCTGGAGTACTGCATGCGCCACTGGATCTTCGCCTGCTTGCTGGTCTTCGGGGTGTCCCCGCTGAATGCTGCCGACCTCATCGACTTCTGGAGCACGCCACGCCATGGCGGTAACAGCTTCAATCGCCTGCCGCCTGACCACGCCTATTTCGATGCGCTCAAGGGTTATGGCGCCAGTTGGGTGCGGCTCTCCTACGACAAGTGGCGCCCGGCACGGCGCGATTTTCTGCTGGGCGATGCCGACGATTACCAGGGGCTGGTCGAGGCCGACCTGACGCAACTGGTTGCCGTGCTCGACCGCGCCCATGCCGCCGGCCTCAAGGTCGTGATCACACCGCTGTCGCTGCCCGGCATGCGCTGGGCGCAGAACAACCACGGCCAGTTCGATGATCGTCTGTGGCAGGACAAGCGCTTCTGGGAACAGTCCGCGCGCTTCTGGCGTGACCTGGCGCGGGCATTGAAAGACCATCCAGCCATCGCTGCCTACAACTTGGTGAATGAGCCGGCTCCGGAAAAGCAGGGCGGCTTGGCCGAGCATGCCGATCCTGGGCAGATGAAACGGTGGTATGCCCAGCAGAAGGGCAGTGCACGTGACCTGCCGGCCTTGTACCGGCAACTGCTGGCGGCGGTGCGTGAAGCCGACAGCGAGACCCCGGTGATGCTCGATGCGGGCTGGTACGCCGCCGCCGATGCCTTCAGTTACTGGCCCGAAGCCCTGGACGATCCTCGCGTGCTGTACAGCGTGCACATGTACGAGCCCTATGCCGCGACCAGTGCGCCGAACCTGGCCCGTGAACACCCCTATGCGTATCCCGGGGCGGTGCCCTTCGCCGGGCAGACGCAGCGGTGGGGGGCGAAACGGGTCGCGGATTATCTGCGCCAGCCCCTGGCCTGGGCTGACGAGGTCAAGTTGCCGCGCTCACGGCTGGTGGTCGGCGAGTTCGGCTGCATGAGGCGGCTCCCCGGTTGCAGGCAGTACCTGGAGGATGTGCTCACCGTACTCGACCGTGAACAGTTGCACTGGGCGTTCTACAGCTTCCGTGAGGACAGCTGGGATGGCATGGACTATGAACTGGGCACCGCCAAGGTGCCGTGGCGCTATTGGCGGGCCGTCGAGCAGGGCCTTCCTGATCCCGTCGAGCGCACGGCCACGACGGCATTCGAGCCGATTGCCCGACGCTTGCGGCCATGAGCGTCAGTTTGAAATTTCTTGCAACATCCATATCGCGGGTATATACACGTATCCATGCTGACCAGTGAATGCATCTGTACCCACCTGCGTCGTGCCGCCCGCGGGGTGAGCCGCCACTATGACGAAGCCCTTGCCGGCTTCGGTATCAACGTTGCCCAGTTTTCGCTGTTGCGGCACCTGCAGCGGCTCGACCGTCCCAGTATCACCAGCCTGGCCGAAGCCATGGGGTTGGAACGCAGCACGCTTGGGCGCAACTTGCGGGTGCTCGAGGCCGATGGCCTGGTGCAACTGGCGGACGGTGATGACCAGCGCAACCGAGTGGTCTTGCTCAGCGAGGCGGGCAGGGCGCGGCTCGAGGCGGCGCAGCCGGCCTGGGAACAGGCCCAGGCGCAGCTGGTCGAGCAGTTGGGTGAGGAGCAGCGTGACGCGTTGGTGCGGATGCTGGAGCACTTGGCCTGAATCGAACGACTATAAGCGGGTATATACCCGTATAAACCTTGCGATGTGCTGGAGAGGACGACAATGACTTCCGTGTGGCGGACCAGCGGTTGGGTATTACTGGGGGCGGCGCTGATCCTGGCGTTGTCCTTGGGCGTGCGGCATGGATTCGGCCTGTTCCTGGCGCCGATGAGCGCCGACTTTGGCTGGGGGCGCGGCGTGTTCGCCTTCGCCATTGCCCTGCAGAACCTGATCTGGGGTCTTGCCCAGCCATTCTCCGGTGCCCTCGCCGACCGCCTTGGCGCGGCGAAGGTGGTGATCATCGGCGGCATTCTCTACGCAGCAGGGTTGTTGCTGATGGCCGTGTCCGACTCGCCCTGGTCGCTGTCTTTGAGCGCGGGCTTGTTGATCGGTATTGGCCTGTCCGGCACCTCGTTCTCGGTGATTCTCGGTGTGGTGGGGCGCGCGGTGGCACCGGAAAAGCGCAGCATGGCCATGGGGATCGCCAGCGCGGCGGGGTCGTTCGGCCAATTCGCCATGTTGCCGGGGACCCAGGGGCTGATTCAGTGGTTGGGCTGGTCGGCGGCCCTGCTGGTGCTGGGCTTGCTGGTGGCGTTGATCGTGCCGTTCGTCAGCCTGCTGCGTGATCGTCCGCTGCCCAGCCAGGGTGCCGAGCAGACCCTTGGCCAGGCGCTGCGCGAGGCTTGCACGCACTCCGGTTTCTGGCTGCTGGCCCTGGGGTTTTTTGTCTGTGGTTTCCAGGTGGTGTTCATCGGGGTGCACCTGCCGGCCTACCTGGTCGACCAGCACCTGGCGGCGACCACCGGTACCACGGTGCTGGCACTGGTGGGGTTGTTCAATATCGTCGGTACCTATACTGCGGGCTGGCTCGGCGGGCGCATATCCAAACCGCGCCTGCTGACCGGGCTTTATTTGCTGCGTGCGGTGGTGATCGTGCTGTTCCTCTGGGCACCGGTAACTCAGTTCAGCGCTTACCTGTTCGGTATCGCCATGGGGCTGTTGTGGCTGTCCACGGTGCCGTTGACCAATGGCACCGTGGCCACGCTGTTTGGTGTGCGCAACCTATCCATGCTGGGTGGCATCGTGTTCCTTTTCCACCAGCTGGGGGCGTTCTTGGGTGGTTGGTTGGGGGGCGTGGTGTATGATCGGACTGGCAACTACGACCTGGTCTGGCAAATCTCGATCCTGCTTAGCTTGCTGGCAGCCGCTTTGAATTGGCCGGTGCGTGAGCGTCCAGTTGCGCGCTTGCAGGCCCAGGCGGTATGAACCGTTTGCTGGGGCGGGCACTGCTGGCCCTTGCCGCGCTCCTGGTGTTGGCCTTGGTCTGGTGGGGCTGGCAGAAGGGTGGGTTGGCGTTGATGCAGTTGGGCATGAGCCTGTGTTAGGCGCTACCCTGCACCTTCAGGGAATATGTTGCAGGAGAACTTCATGATGCGTGCATGCTGGCTGACGATACCCGTGCTGGCCTTGGTGGCCGCCACCTCGAGTTGGGCGGCGGATTGCCCGGCACTGCTGCAGGGCAGCCTGCCGGAGTTGCGCGGCAAGGAGCAGATCGACCTGTGCGAGCGCTTTGCCGGCAAGCCGCTGGTGGTGATCAATACCGCGAGCTACTGCGGTTTTGCCCCGCAGTTCGAGGGGCTGGAGTCGACGTACAAGGACTACCACGGCAAGGGGCTGGAAATGCTCGGGGTGCCGTCCAACGATTTCAAGCAGGAAGATGCCGAAAGCGAGAAGACTGCCAAGGTCTGTTACGCCAATTACGGTGTGACGTTCACCATGACCAAGGCGCAGCCGGTGCGGGGCAAGGATGCGATTCCGTTGTTCGTC
The DNA here is from genome assembly GCF_023757525.1 of Pseudomonas sp. MWU13-3659. NCBI lineage: Bacteria > Pseudomonadati > Pseudomonadota > Gammaproteobacteria > Pseudomonadales > Pseudomonadaceae > Pseudomonas > Pseudomonas sp. MWU13-3659. Next base: position 59,644 of record NZ_JAMSHW010000028.1, read on the forward strand.
GAGCTGGCTCGGCAGAGCAGTGCGCCGAAGTGGAATTTCTACAAGTATGTGGTGGATCGGCGGGGGAAGGTGATTGGGAGTTTTTCCAGCCTGACCAAGCCGGATGATGAGGCGTTCAGGGCGGCCATCGACAAGGCGATCGCTTCGCCGCTTTGATTGTTTGGTGGTTTGGGTTTTTTGAGCATATCCATTGGCGATGGA
>NZ_JAMSHW010000029.1:0-59364 GCF_023757525.1 Pseudomonas sp. MWU13-3659
TCCGTACTCACAAGCACCCACACGAATTGCTTGATTCAATTTGTTAAAGAGCGATTGGTTAAGAGCGTTTCGTCTCAACCGAGGCGCGCATTCTACGCCAACCTCATTTCGTGTCAAGCGTTATTTTCGAAGTTTTTTCCGAAGCTGCTTTTCAAAAACACCTTCAACCTCAACAACTTACCGCTTGCCTCGTCGCGTTCAACGCTGCGAGGAGGCGAATAATACGCGATTTGAAATTAGAGTCAACACCTTGATCTAAAAACTTTAAATCGCCGTTTGGCAGTCATCCGGCAACTATTCGATACGACCTCTGCTCTGTAGAGAAACACCCACGCGGAGCGCCATGGCCATGAGCGATGCACAAAGTGAAAAGACCCCGGGGCTATCGGCGGACGAAGAGCAGGAAGTCAGCCATAACCAACCCCCCAGGGCTGCGGTGCTGCACGAGATCATCCGTTCCCAAGGCGATCAGGAACTGGAACGTACCCTCGCCGCTTTATGGTGGTCGGCGCTGGCGGCCGGTCTGACCATGGGCCTGTCGTTGATGGCCATGGGGCTCTTCTATGCCCGCCTGCCAGAAGGCGACAGCACCCAGGTAATTGCCAGCCTGGGTTACGCCGCAGGTTTTCTCGCGGTGATCCTGGCTCGCCAGCAACTGTTTACTGAAAACACCCTGACCGCAGTCCTGCCGGTCATGACCACCCCTACCCTGGCCAACCTTGGCCGCTTGCTGCGTCTATGGAGCATCGTCCTGCTGGGGAATCTGGCGGGCACGTTGCTGGTAGCCTGGGTGATGCTCGAACTGCCGATCTTCGATGCCAAGACCGACAGCGCATTCCTCGAGGTGGGACGCAAGGTGATGGAGAACGGCATTTCCCAGATGTTCGCCAAGGGCATCGTTTCGGGATGGATGATTGCCACCATGGTCTGGATGATACCGTCCATGGAGCACGCCAAGATCTGGATCATCCTGATGATCACCTACCTGATGGCACTGGGCGACTTCACTCATATAGTAGTGGGCTCGGTGGAGGTGTCTTACCTGGTCTGGGCCGGAGAGCAGACTTGGCGCGCATTCTGGCTGGACTTCGCCCTGCCCACCCTGGCCGGCAATATCATGGGCGGCAGTTTCATCTTCGCCCTCATCAGCCACGCCCAGGTCCGCAGTGACAGCGGCAAGCCGCCTTCAAAGCTGTCGAAGGATGCAAGACCCTCGAAAAACGACACCTGACGTGCCACGGCCGAGTTGTTGGAACATCCATCTCGGCGCGGTGCCGGCTCGCCAGGGGTGGATAGCCAGGGGGCCCATGAGCGAGAGCATTCCGAGCAAAAAGAAAGCCTTCACGTTACCGCCCAGGGATCGGATCAACCGTGAATTGGCTTGCAAGGCCATTTTTCGCCGATGAACGATTGTTCAACAATATTCACACGACTTATGCGATAAACGGCGCCTCACAGAAGAACGACAACCATGATCGACAACCGCAGCGGCAAGGGGCTTTCTTTCGTCAGGCGCATCTATCTGCCGCGGATCATCGGCCTGGGCATCGGACTGTTCAGCGTGATGGCCGCCGTCGCACCGCTGGCCTTGCCGCACTGGGCGTGGGCGCTGTTGCTGTTCAACGGCCTGGCATGGCCGCACGTGGCCTACCAGTGGGCACTGCACTCGGCCAGCCCCTACCAGGCCGAACAGCGCAACCTGTTGATCGACTCGCTCATGGGCGGCTTCTGGACCGCTGCCATGCATTTCAATCCGCTGCCCACTGTCACCATCCTGTCGATGATGACCATGAACAACGTCGCCGCTGGTGGCAAGCGCCTGCTACTGCGGGGCCTGCTGGCCCAGTCATGCGGGATGCTGCTGGCCAGCGCCCTGCTGGGTACCGGTTATCAGCCACAAGCCACGCAGTTGCAGGTGTTCGCCTGCCTGCCCATGCTCACGCTCTACCCGCTGGCCCTGGGCTGGGTGTGCTACCAGCTGGCAATCAAACTGGCCGAGCACAAGCGCCGCCTGAGCGCCCTGAGCCGCACCGACAGCCTTACCGGCCTGCTCAACCACGGCTCATGGAAGGACCTGCTGCTGCTCAAGTTCCAGATCTGCCAACAGCAGCAACTGCCGGCGGTCATCGCCCTGATCGATATCGACCACTTCAAGACCATCAACGACACCTACGGCCATGTGGTCGGCGACTGCGTGCTGCGCCAGCTCAGCCAGGAGCTCAAGCGCAGCCTGCGCGAGGATGACCTGGCCGGGCGCTACGGTGGCGATGAGTTCTGCGTGATCCTCCCCGGCACGCAGGAAGCCCATGCCTGCCAGGCCATGGAGCGCCTGCGCGAACGCGTGGGCGACTACCGCAACCCGCAACTGCCGGACCTGCGCATCAGCTTGAGCATCGGTCTGGCGGCATTCCAGCCAGGCCTGCCCACCCCGGAACACTGGTTGGCGGAGGCCGACCGGGCGCTGTATGCGGCCAAGCACCAGGGGCGCGATCAGGTCAATTTCGCCCGCGGCGGCGTCACCACGCTCAGGCTGGCCTATCCTGAGTGAACCTTCCCCCAGGCTCGGGCGGAAGACGGCTGTCGAAGGAGTCGCCCGTACATGGACAGGAACGTCGACCTTTCACCCTCCACGCCCACCTCGCGCCTGCAGATGCGTCGCCTGGTCAGTGGTTTCTGTGCCGTGTTCGGCCTGGCCTGCCTGATTGCCCTGGGTGCCTTGTTCAACATCGCCGCCACTCTCGACCAGCAGGAACGCAAGCGCAGTACCTTCCACGCCACCCAGGCGCTGGAGCAACGGTTGCTGGCCTCGCGTCAGTTTCTTTCCAGCTATGCCGTCTGGGACGCCGCCTACGAACACCTGGTCGGCAAGGTCGACTGGCAATGGGCCTATGACGAGAAGAATGTCGGCGAATCGCTTTACAGCGCCAGCGGCTACGAAGGTGTATTCGTGGTTGAGGACGACACCACCACCTATGCGCTGTTCAAGGGCAAGCCCACTCACTCGCCTGTCGGCGCCTACCTCGATACCGCGCCGGCTGCGCTGATCGCCGAGGCGCGCCAGGCCGCCCCGGCACGAGAACAGGTCACTCATTTCATTCGCTTCAACGGCTGGCCAGCGGTGCTCAGCGGTGCGGCAATACGGCCCGACAAGGACGTGACCGAGGGCGAAGTCAGCCATGCACCGGTGATGATGTTCATCGACCAGTTGACCGAAGCCAAACTCGCCCGCCTGGGCGAAGGCGCTGGGCTGGCCAGGATGCGCCTGGAAAAAAATGCCGGCGAAGCACCTGAGCAACCGCACATCGACCTGGGCGAAACCGGCTACCACCTGGCCTGGGACAGCCCCCAGCCAGGCCGCCAGCTGCTTTGGGCGGTGCTGCCGCCCTTGCTTGGCGTGCTGCTGATCATGGGCTTGGTGCTGGTCTACCTGTTCCGTCACGCCTTGCGCAGTTCCCATGCCATCGATCAGAGCCTGCTGCGCCTGCAGCAGAGCAACCAAGCCCTGGAGGCCAGCGAGCAGCGTTTTCGGGCCGTGGCCGAGGCAGCGTCCGACTGGATCTGGGAAACCGACCGGCACCATCGGCTGACCTACCTGTCACAACGTTTCGTCAAGGTGACCGGCTACCCGGTCGAGCACTGGCTGGGGCAGCCACTCAACCAGTTGCTGGCCTGCGACACCACGCCCCTGCTGCCTTGGCTCGACAGCCAGGCCGACAGCGATGCGCAACATCTGGCCAACCTGCGCTGCAACTACGACGACGCCACCGGGCAGAACCGCTATTGCCGTGTCTCGGCGCGCTCGATCATGTTCGACGGCAAACTCGCCGGGTTCCGTGGCACGGCCAGCGACATCACCGACGAGGTCGCCGCCCATGCCCGCATCCAGCACCTGTCGATGCACGATGCCCTGACGGGCCTTGCCAACCGCAACAAACTCTCGCGCCACCTGGAGCAGGTGCTGCTGCGTGGCAGTGACTCGCCGCCCTTGACCTTGCTGCTGCTCGACCTGGACAGCTTCAAGCCGATCAACGACTCCCTCGGCCACCCCGCGGGCGACGCAGTGCTGCAGGAAGTCGCCAACCGCCTGCGCGACACCACCCGTGACGATGACCTGGTCGCCCGCCTGGGTGGCGACGAATTCGTCCTGGTGTTGCATGGCCTGGACACCCGCACCGAGATCGACCGTTTCTGCGCTCGCCTGCTCGACCTGCTGCAACAACCGATCAGCTACGAGGAGCATCAGTTGCATATCGGCGCCAGCATCGGCATCGCCCAGACCCGGGTCCAGGGCTACGATGCCGGCGAACTGATCCGCTGCGCCGACATCGCCCTGTACCAGGCCAAGGCCGACGGCAAGAACACCTGGCGCTACTTCTCGCCGGAGATGAACCAACAGATCCAGTACCGTCGCCAGCTGGAAAACGACCTGCGCCGGGCCATCAAGCAACATGAGTTCGTTCTCCACTACCAACCGCGCTATCGCCTGGACGACCTGCACATCGTCTCGGTCGAAGCCCTGCTGCGCTGGCAGCACCCTCAGGAGGGGCTGCTGGGGCCGGACACGTTCATCCCGCTGGCCGAGCAGAGCGACCTGATCGTGCCCCTGGGTCGCTGGGTGCTGGCAGAAGCCTGTCGCAATGCCCGCGACTGGCCGGAAGAGTTGCTGGTGTCGGTCAACCTGTCACCCGCGCAGTTCTCCCGCAGCGACGTGGTCGCCGATGTGCGCCAGGTGTTGCAGGAAACCGGCTTCCCGGCCCAGCGCCTGGAGCTGGAGATCACCGAGAACGTGATGCTCAACGATATCGAGGGCGCCCTGGGCACCATGCTCGCGCTCAAGGAGCTGGGCGTGCGCCTGAACATGGATGATTTCGGTACCGGCTACTCGTCGCTGGGCTACCTGCGCACCTATCCGTTCGACAGCATCAAGATCGACAAGCGCTTCATCGCCGGGCTGAACAGCCAGAGCGGTAATGACAAGGCGGTGGTTCAGGCCATCATCAACCTCGGCCAGGCCATGGGCCTGACCGTCACCGCCGAGGGGGTGGAGACCGAGCAGCAGCTCCAGGCGCTGGGCAAGGAAAACTGCCACGAAGTGCAGGGGTACTACCTGAGCAGGCCGGTGGACCGGGAAGGCTTCGAGGCTCTGTTGTCGGCGCGAGAGGTGCGCCAGGGTGTCTCCTGAAGCAACGACCTTACCGGATGACGGGGCTGCGCTCGGCAACGATTTCCGGCAGGTCGGTACGCCGCAGGTAGAGGCGCAGTGGCTCGCCGATGTTCAGGCGGTCGTCCACATGCTGGCCGAACAGCAGCGCTAGGCGCTCGCGGCACAGTGCCATGCGCAAGTCGCCATCGGCGCGCCAGACGAACTCGCTGCAGGGGGTGATGCTGTCGTCGGCCACATCCATGCCGAACGAATCTTCGGAAAAGCGCACGATATGGGTGCCGCGCTTGCCGTGAAAACCGACGAAGCCCTTGAGCTGGTCGGCGGCGTTGCAGATGTCCTGGGACGTGATGGCCATGACGTAACCTCGCAAAGAAATTCGGAAGTGACGCACGCCGGGCTGGGGCGGTCGCCTCTGGCGGGCAACGCGCAGGTGCCAGCCTAACGCAACTGCGAGACTGTTCGCCAAGGTTTTTCATTCGCTTTTCACAAGCCCGCTAAACTGGATCATGGCCCCTTTTACCCGCTTTAACTCCGGACCTTTCATGACCCAGGCCGTCAACACCGACATCGCTATCATCGGCCGTATCAATGCGGTGCCCGCCATTCTCCAGGTGATCTGCGAGACCACCGGTCTACGCTTTGCCGCCGTGGCGCGGGTAACCGAAAACAGCTGGACGGCCTGCGCCGTGCTCGACACCCTGGGCTTCGGCCTGGACGTGGGCGGCGAACTCGACGTGACCACCACGCTGTGCCACGAGATCCGCAGCACCCGCCAGACCATCGTGATAGACAAGGCCAGCGAGGACGAGCAGTACTGCCGTCATCACACGCCGCGCCAATACCGCTTCGAGAGCTATATCTCGGTGCCGCTGCTGCGCACCGATGGCAGCTTCTTCGGCACCATCTGCGCCCTCGACCCCAACCCCACTGCGTTGAAGGGGACCGCCATCCAGCCGATGATGGAATCCTTCGCCCGCCTGCTGGCCATTCAGATCGAGAGCGAGGAGAACGCCCAACGCACCGAACAGGCCCTGTTGAAGGAACGGGCCATGGCCGAGGTGCGTGAACAATTCATCGCCGTGCTGGGGCACGACCTGCGCAACCCGCTGTTCGCCATCACCGCCGGCGCCGAACTGTTGAGCCAGCGCCTGCAGGACGATAAACAGCTGCTGATCGCTCGGCACATCCTGACCTGCGGCCAACGTGCCACTCAGCTCGTACGGGATGTCCTGGACTTCGCCCGTGGGCGCTTGGGGGCCGGTATCGCGCTCAACCTGCTGCCCTGCCACGACCTGCGCGAGGCCCTTTGCCATGTCGCCTCGGAGCTGCAACGGGTGCACCCGCAACGGCGCATCGACCTGCAGATCGGTGAAATCGATGGGCTGTACTGCGACCGCGAGCGGCTCACGCAACTGCTGTCGAACCTGATCGCCAACGCCCTGGCCCATGGCGCGCCAGACAGTCCGGTAACCGTGCGCGCCAGCATCGAGGCCCGTACCTTCAACCTGAGCGTGCACAATCATGGCACGCCGATTCCGGCACAGACCTTGCCACTGCTGTTCCAGCCCTTCACTCGCCCAATGTCCGACACCCCGCAACAAGGCCTGGGGCTGGGCTTGTACATTGCCAGCCAGATCGCCCTGGCCCACGGCGGGCATATGGAAGTGGCGTCCAGCGTCCAGGGCGGCACCTTGTTCAGCTTGCGCCTGCCGCTGGATCGACCTGGGGTTCCAGCAACACCGCCAGCCAGCTCATGAAGGCCTGGACCCGGCGTGGCACATGGCGTTGCCGGGCATAGAGCAGCGACACCGGCATCGCTTGCGCCTGCCAGGGCTCGAGCACCGACACCAGCTCACCCCGACGCAGGTGTTCATCCACCCCGACCACCGGCACCTGGATCAAACCAAGGCCGGCCAGGCAGGCTGCAGAGTAGGCCTCGGCGTTGTTGACCGTGACCACGCCGCCCATGGCCTGGAAACGCAATTCGCCGTCCTGCTCGTACTCGAAGCCCTGGCTGCGGGCACCCAATGTGCGCACGTAATGGACCAGGCGATGGTCGGCGAGGTCCGACAGGCTTCTCGGCATACCGTGGCGCTCCAGGTACGCGGGGCTGGCGCAATTGCACATGCTCAGGCGGCCAACTGGGCGAGCCACCACATCCAGGTCGCCCAGGGCGCCGATCCGCATCACGCAATCGAACCCTTCGCGCAGCAGGTCGACCTGGCGGTCGGTGCAGCTGATTTCAACCTCCAGGCGCGGGAAGCGCTCGAGAAACCCTGGCAGGGCCGGCACGATGACCCGCCGCGCCATCATGGTCGGCAGGTCGATGCGCAGACGCCCGGCCAGCTCGGCATCGTCGGCGCGGAACAGGCTTTCGATGTCGTCCATGCCCGACAGCAGGTCCTTGCTGCGCTCGTACAACAATGCACCATCCTGGGTCACCTGCACACGGCGAGTGGTGCGATTGAACAGGCGTGTGCCGAGCAGACTCTCCAACGCCCGCACCTGCTCGGAGACGGTCGAACGCGGCAGCCCGAGGCTGTCGCCGGCCTGGGTGAAACTGCACAACTCGCTGACCCTCACGAAGGTGCGCAAAAGCTCCAGCTTGTTCATCGATGGTACCAACTGTCCAAATTTTGCGAACAGTATTTCCGGATTCACGGGATTTAACAGCAACCATCCGATCAATAACCTGTCGCCAACAGCCACCGCCCCACCACGAGGTAACCGCAATGACTCGCAAGATCGCCTTGATCACTGGCGCCAGCCGCGGCCTGGGCCGCAATGCCGCCGAACACCTCGCCGCCCGCGGCATCGATATCATTGGCACTTACCACAGCAAGGCCGACGAGGCCCAGGCCGTGGCAGCAAGGCTGGAACAGGCTGGCGTGCGGGCTGCCATGTTGCAGTTGGACGTCAGTGACAGCGCCGGCTTCGCCACCTTCATCGAGCGCCTGGGTGACACCCTCGAGCAGCGGTTTGGACACCGTCAGCTGGACTTCCTGGTGAACAACGCCGGCATCGGCTTGAACGTGCCGTTCAGCGAAACCAGCGAAGCACAGTTCGACCAGTTGCTGAACATCCAGCTCAAAGGCCCCTTCTTCCTGACCCAGCGCCTGCTGCCCTTGATTGCCGACGGTGGACGCATCGTCAACATTTCCACCGGCCTGACCCGCTTCGCCCTGCCCGGCTATGCCGCCTATGCGGCGATGAAGGGGGCGATGGAAGTGCTGACCCGCTACCAGGCCAAGGAGCTGGGGCCACGCGGTATCCGGGTGAACATACTTGCGCCGGGCGCCATCGAGACCGACTTCGGCGGTGGGGTGGTACGCGACAACGCACAAGTCAACGATTTCATTGCCGGGAACACTGCGCTCGGGCGGGTTGGCTTGCCCGATGACATCGGCGCGGCCATCGCGTTGTTGCTGGAAGAGGGCAATGGTTGGATCACCGGGCAGCGCCTGGAAGTCTCCGGCGGCATGTTCCTCTGATCGATCAAGTCCCCATGAGTGCCTGGTGCAAGCTGGCCAACGCCGGCAGCGCCAGGGCCTGGGTGGTGAGGCACAAACCGACACGGCGGCGCAACGACAACCCCGGGGCGGGTTGCCAATAGACCCCTGGGTACCGCTCGACCAGCGACTGGGGCAGCCATGCGCTCCCCAGGCCAGCGGCGACCATGATCAGGGCCTGCTGCAGCGAGCCGGCCTGCCCAACCTGCTCCCCCTCGTCATAGAGGCTCATCAGTCGCTGGTGCGAGGGGTGCTGCGGGCAGGTGATCCAGCGTCCATCCGGTTGGCTGCCCGTGGTCATCGCCAGGACAAAGGCCTCTTCCCACAGCGGCAGGAACAGTTCGTCCTCACACCGCTGGGCCTCGTCGGCCAGTCGCGCATCCCCGGCGCATCCTTCCAGCAAGGTCAGTTGCAACCCGGGCACAGCCTGGCTGGCCAGACGCACGCAGGATTCGACCTGGGCCGGGGCGATGTCCGCCTCGATGCCCAAGGTCAAAGGCACCCGCTCCTGCCCCTGGCGAAAACGCAGGCGCAACGCGTTGGCTTCGGCCACCATGCGACAGGCCAGGGGGTAGAGTTCGCGAGCCTGTTCACTGACTTCGACGCCACGGGCCTGGCGCAGGAACAGTTCGGCGCCCAGGTCGTCCTCCAGCTGGCGAATGGTCACCGACAAGGTCGGCTGGGCCACGCACAGGCGCTGGGCGGCTACAGTGATGTTGCGTTCCTCGAATACCGCGATGAATGCCTTGAGATGACGGATATCCATAGATAGAACCGATGCCAGCCAGAGAAATAAGCCGTTTTTCATGGCCGGAAGCGCTATCTAGAATCCCCGCCATCGAAAGCGATTATGCCTTGGAGGCCACCATGAACAAACCACTGATCATCATCACCGGCGCCAGCTCCGGCATCGGCGCCGCCACCGCCCGTCTGTTTTCCGCCGCGGGCCACCCTTTGCTGCTGATTGCCCGGCGCCTGGAGCGCCTGGAAGCCCTGGCGCTACCCAATGCCCTGTGCCGTGCGGTGGACATCCGTGATCGCGCCGCGCTGGTGGCGGCCGTGAAGGAAGCCGAAACCCTGCATGGGCCGGCCGACGCGCTGGTGAACAACGCCGGGGTGATGCTGCTCGGGCAGATGAGCGAGCAGGACCCGGAGCAATGGGAACGCATGTTCGACATCAATGTGAAGGGGCTGCTCAATGGCGTGCATGCGCTGGTCGGCGGCATGCTCGAGCGGCGCCATGGCACGCTGATCAATGTCAGCTCCGTGGCCGGGCGCAAGACCTTCCCCAACCATGTCGCCTATGTCGGCAGCAAGTTCGCCGTGCATGGCTTGTCGGAGAACCTGCGCGAGGAGCTGGCACCGCACAACGTGCGCGTGGTCACTATCGCACCGGGAGCGGTGGAGACCGAGTTGCTGGGGCATACCACCGACGAGGACATCAAGCGCGGCTACGAGGCTTGGAAAGCCAATGACATGGGCGGCGTGGTGCTGAGCGCCGAGGATGTGGCCGGGGCGATCCTGTGGGCCTACCAGCAGCCACAGCAGGTGTGCATTCGCGAAATCGTACTGGCGGCCACCGCACAGCAGCCTTGAGAACTGGCGCCGCTCATCTGTAGGAGCCAGCCTTGCTGGCGATGCCCGGCATAGCCGGGCCAGGGGCGCCAAGCGTCCCATTGCCCCATTGGACCAGGCTCATCGCTGCCCCTGGTCCTCATGCACCTGAACACTGGCCGTCATCCCCGCGCTCAGGGTCACACCCTCGGGAATCTGGTCCAACCGTATGCGCACCGGAATCCGCTGCGCCAGCCGCACCCAGTTGAACGTCGGCTCCACTTCCGGCAACAACTGCCCGTCGGGTGTCGAGTTGCGGTCGGTGATCCCGCGGCTGATGCTTTCCACATGCCCCTGCATCGACTCGCCCGCGCCCATCAACCACACGTTCACGGTATCGCCGACACGAATGCGCGGCAGCTTGGTTTCCTCGAAATAAGCCTGGATATAGAACGTGGCATCGTCTACCAGCGCCATCACCGACTGCCCGGTATTGACGAAGTTGCCCTCGGCCAGGCGCAGGTTGGTGATATGCCCGCCACGCGGGGCGCGCACTTCGCTGCGGGCCAGGTTGATCCTGGCCACCTGCAACTGCGCCTCGGCTTCGTGCAGTTCGCCGCGGGCAACGGCGGCGTTGATCTGGGCGTTCTCGCGCAGCTCGGCACTGATCGCCTCCGTCCCCAGCGCCGTGCGCCGCGCCGCTTCGCGATCACGCAGACGCAGTTGCTGGGTGCGGGTCTCGACCACGGCGCTGGCCTGGTCGAAGGCGGCCTGGAAACGCTCGCGGTCGATGGTCATCAGCAGTTCACCGGCCTTGACCTGCTGGTTGTCGCGGACCTTGAGCGCGCTGACCCAGCCCGACACATCGGGGGCGATCACCACCACGTCGGCACGCACCCGCGCATCCCGGGTCCAGGGCGTGAGCATGTAGTACTGCCAGAGCTGGTAGCCAGCGAATACGGCGAGGATCACCACGCAGAGGGTGACCAGGGTACGTACGGCTGTACGCATCGAACGACTCCTTACATTGGGCCCAGTAGACGTACCACCAGGTACAGGACACAAACGAACAACGCCGCGTCGAACAGCGCTTCATGCCAGATCCAGCGCCCCAGGGGCGTGGCCTGGACCACCAGGCGCAGCACGCCGGTAAGCAACAGCGCCATCAACACGTAGACCAGAAACGGACTGAGCAGCACGCCGCCCAGCGCCCACTCACGCAACCCCATGGGTATCCTCCTGCCAGCGGCACCACTTGCCCCAGCTCTTGCGCAATTGCAACACCGCCCCTTCGGCCAGGCGCAGCGGATCGCTGGGCGGCTGGCGACGCAAGGCGTCGATGAACTGTTCACTGGCGGCATCCAGGCGCTGGCCGCGGCCAGGTGCCGGGCCGCTGGCGAGCACCGCCTCCAGTTGTTGCAAATACTGGCGCTCGGCGCTGCCCAGGGGGGCGTTGGCCACCGCCAGGCACATGCGCAGATGCACCAGTTCGTCGCCAATGTCCAGGCCATGCAGGCCATCATCCCAACGCTTGCGCTCAGCTTCCGGCAATTCGCTGGCATGCCGCGCCAACTGCATCAGGCGATCGGCCATGCGGCCACCAAACCAGCTGTCGGCGCCACGCAGATCACGCCGGGTCAGGCGCACCAGGTCGCCTTGGGTGGCCGCCCGCAGGCGCCGGCCCAGCCAGGCCGGATGGCGCAGCACCACCAGGCGGAATGCCAGCACCGCGGCGCCCACCCCCACCAGCATGGCCTGGGCGCTGTTGAGCATACTCGCCACGTCAAAATGCATGGCATTGAGCGGCGCCACCAGCACGATGAAGTGCAGGCAGTAGGAGGTGGCGGTGGCGCCGATGCGCGGATGAGCCATGCCCAGGGCGCCGAAGAACAGTGGCACGCCCATACCCAGGCAAAGCATGGCGAAGCTGCTCCATTGCGGCAGCAGGATCTGCCCGACCAGGAACGCCGCAGGGATCGCCAGCAGGATGCCGCGCAGGAAGCTCAAGCCTATCTGCGCGCCGTTCTCGCGGCTGGCGAACAGGCTGCAGACCACGCAGGTCAGTACCAGCCCACCGGGTGCGGAAGGCCAGGCAGTAGCCAGCCAGAAGCTGCTCATCACCAGGAACGCCAAGGCACTGCGTGACCCGAACAAAAGGGCCAGCGACAGGTCGCGGTGGGCGGCCAGGCTTTGCGCGACTTCCTTCGGCGCCCTGCCCTGCTCCACATCGTCGAGGGCCTGGCTGGCGGCCATCGCGTAGTCCAACAGCAGGGTCAGGCGTGCCAGGCAGTAGTGCTCGGCGGAGCTTATCCGTTCGTCGTGGGCCGCATCCCAGAGGCGCTGGCGCAGCACCAGCAGGCTGGGCTGACTGGGTGTGGCCAGCTGGGCACGGACCTCATCCAGCCAGGGCAACAGGTGCCGGGCCTCGGCCTCGTCGAGCTGGCGCCATTGCCGACGCACCGAGCGCGACAGGCGCAACAGCACCATGAGTTTCTGGCTCAAGCCCTGGATCGCCCGGGCCCGTTGCCGGCCGCGACTGCCTTCGAACCAGGCGTGTTCGCGTTGGGCGTCGATGGCGACGATGCGCCCGAGAGTCTCCAGCAGCCCTTTGCGCGCCTCGTCTTCGCCAGCGAGCATGGCACTGGCCGCCTGCAAACCGTTCTGCCAGGCCTGGCGTGCTTGGCCGGCGAGCTGCTGTTCCACTCGCATGGGCCAGACCAGGGCACTGCTGGCGGTGGCGCAACAGATCCCCAGGCAGATCTCGGTGCAGCGGGCCACGGCCTGGTCAAACACCTGCAGCGGGTGGTCGATCGCCGGCAGGGCGATGATCGCCGCGGTGTAGCCGGCCAGAACGAAGGCATATGCCCATGCGCTGCGCAACTGGGTGGAGGCGGCGGTGCACAGCGCCAGCCAGAGCGCCAGGGTGAGCAGGAACAGCCAAGGCGTCTGCGCGAACAGGCCGATGAACACCACCGACATGAAGGTGCCGACCAGCGTCCCGGCCAAGCGCGCAAGGCCCTTCTGCACCACCATGCCCGACAGCGGCTGGGCCACGATGAACGCGGTCATCAAGGCCCAGGCAGGCTGCTCCAGCCCCCAGCGCAACGCCAGCCACAGCGCCAGGCCGCCACCGAGCAAGGTCTTGAGGGCGAACTTCAGGGCGAGGCTGCTGGGTGCGAACAGGGCCTGGAAGGTGATGGGCACGAATCGGACCTTGCGGGGGATTGGGGTGTAGAGAGAACGATAGACAACGGGAGAGAGGATAAGACGGAAAGCATTAATTAGCTAGCTAATCATCTTGTTGGCTGAGGCGCGTTGCTGCGCCTGTTGAATCGAGCGCCGCGTAACGGCGCATCGCGGATGAATCCGCTCCTACACCAAGGGCGCAAAAAATCCAGGCAAAAAAATGGGCGACCGAAGTCGCCCTAAATGCCTTGCGTGCTCGTGAATCGGGAAGGATCAGCGCTGCTTGCGCTTGTTCGAATCCTTCCAGATGAAAATTCCCAGACCGGCGAAGAACGCCAACATCAGCCCGACCGTTACCACACCCGCGATAACCACGTTGTCGAAGAACATGTCGGCCCCTCCCTTGGTGTGCCGTCATCCGATGGGTGCAAGGTAACCAATGGCGGGAGGGGGTAAATTGACCGGGGTCAATGGTGCCCGGGACCGGGCACGGGAGGCGGGTGCAGGGTTGACCTGCATCAAGTTTCAGCGCTTCTTGGGCTTGCCCTTGGGCTTTTTCTTCTTCGTTGCAGCCAGCGGCATGGCTTGTTCGAAGGCCTGGCGCATGTCGTTCAGGCGCTTGTCGTTGAGGTCGTGGATGCGTTTGGCGCGTTCGGCGCCGAAGTCGATCAGGTTGTCTTGGCTCATGGCGGGCTCGACGGACAGCAGAGGCCTCAATGATGAAGGTAGATGGCGCCGCTGGCTAGAGCGGGGTCAGACCTCGATGTCCACCAGCAACCCTTGGCGTGTACGCTCGCCCATGGGGGCCACCGGCACGGTGTTGTCGGCGTTGAGCTCGTCGCCCGGCACGGCCTCGAAGCGCTCCGCCTCGCCATTCTTGCGCCGTTGCTGCTGGCGGCGCTGTTCCTCGCGCAGCAACAGCGCCTGCTCTTCGGGATCACGGTGCTGCTTGAGGTCGACGGTACCGTCGCTGGAGGACGGCTGCGCGGGCACCACCGGCGGGATGTCCGGCGTCGGTTTGACCGGGTCGAGTTGCGACGTGACGGGCGCGGCGCTGAGCGGGATGATCGGTGGCAGCATGGCAGGGTCTCCTATGGCCACTGTGTCGGCCGGTGCTCAGCCGCCTTGAATGCGCGCGAGCCAGGCTGTGCGGCGCGTCACAGCGCCGCACCTGCGCAAGTATAGCCCGCGCTTACTCGGTATCGTCTTCCGGGTCGTCGTCGGCTGGCGCGGTGGTTTCGCTCCAGGGCCGCTTGTAGACCTGCTGCCAGACTGCGTCCATGTGCTCGCGCAAGACCTGCGGGGCGCTCTTCAGCGAGGCGCTGTCCTCGCGCTCGCCGCCGAACGCGTCTTCACCGGGAGGGCTGATCAGCGATTGCCCCGTGATGGTGTAGGCCGCCTGGCCTTCACGCATCTCGATGGCGATGTCGTGGGGGTCGATGCCGCCACCGCAGAAGGAATGGCTGGCCACGGTCACTTCGGCCACGCCATCCTTGTTCAGGTCGGTGACGTCACTGACGTCGTTGTAGAAGTCGACATCCAGGTCCAGGCCGGCACAGGTGGTTTCCTGCTCGATCTGCCAACGCGGTTTGAAGGCATCGGACGAAGCGTTGCGGCCATAAAGGGTGGCCTTGAGCACCACCTTGTCGACTTCTTCCTCGGTGTCGGGGTCGGTGGCCTGGCCGTCGACCCGGCTCAGCACCAGCAGGCCCTCGCCCTCGCGGTCGTGGAAGTGCACGCTCTTGATCGGCGTCTGCACGCCCAGCACTTCGAGCTGCTCGACCGGGATCGGCGGCAGCACTTCGAAACTTTTCTGTTCACAGGCGGCCAGCAGCGCAAGGCTGCCCAGGCCCAAGGTGACGTTCAACCAGCGGTGCTTGGCAACCATGTTGGCGCGTGGCCCTCGTGACGGGACGGTATTCGTCGATGAAAGCGCTAGACTCTTCACATTCATTGGTCTGGCGAAGCCGATCCGTTAACATAGCCGGCTTTTTCATCGCGGGAGTTTTGGCAGTATGGCGCAGCAGTATCAACCGGGGCAACGCTGGATCAGCGACAGCGAAGCCGAGCTCGGTCTTGGGACCATCCTGGCGCAGGATGGCCGCCTTCTGACCGTGCTCTACCCGGCCACGGGCGACACCCGCCAGTACTCGCTACGCAATGCGCCGCTGACCCGCGTGCGCTTCTCGCCTGGCGACCAGATCACCCACTTCGAGGGCTGGAAGCTGACGGTGCGCGAGGTCGAGGACGTCGATGGCCTGCTGGTCTACCACGGCATCGACGGGCAGAACCAGCCACACACGCTGCCCGAGACGCAGTTGTCGAACTTCATCCAGTTCCGCCTGGCCAGCGACCGCCTGTTCGCCGGGCAGATCGACCCGCTGTCGTGGTTCTCCCTGCGCTACAACACCCTGCAACACAACAGCAAGCAGATGCTGTCGTCGCTGTGGGGCCTGGGCGGCGTGCGTGCGCAACCCATCGCCCACCAGTTGCACATCGCCCGTGAAGTCGCCGACCGCATCGCCCCGCGCGTATTGCTGGCCGACGAAGTGGGCCTGGGCAAGACCATCGAAGCCGGCCTGGTGATCCACCGCCAGCTGTTGTCCGGCCGTGCCAGCCGCGTGCTGATCCTGGTGCCCGAGAACCTCCAGCACCAGTGGCTGGTGGAGATGCGCCGACGCTTCAACCTGCAGGTGGCGCTGTTCGACGCCGAGCGCTTCATCGAAAGCGACGCCAGCAACCCGTTCGAGGATGCCCAGCTGGCGCTGGTGGCCCTGGAGTGGCTGGTCGACGACGAGAAGGCCCAGGACGCGCTGTTCGCCGCCGGCTGGGACCTGATGGTGGTCGACGAGGCCCACCACCTGGTCTGGCACGAGGAACAGGCCAGCCCCGAGTACGCACTGGTCGAGCAACTGGCCCAGGTCATCCCGGGCGTGCTGCTGCTCACCGCGACGCCTGAACAGCTCGGCCAGGACAGCCACTTCGCCCGCCTGCGCCTGCTCGATCCCAACCGTTTCCATGACCTGGCCGCGTTCCGCGCCGAGAGCGAGAACTATCGCCCGGTCGCCGAAGCGGTGCAGGAACTGCTCGACGAAGGCCGCCTGTCGACCAAGGCCCACGCGACCATCCAAGGCTTCCTTGGCGCCGAAGGCGAAGCGCTGCTGGCCGCAGTCAGCGATGGCGACAGCCAGGCCAGTGCGCGCCTGATCCGCGAGCTGCTCGACCGCCACGGCACCGGTCGCGTGCTGTTCCGCAATACCCGGGCGGCAATCCAGGGCTTCCCAGAACGCCAACTGCACCCCTACCCGCTGGCCAACCCGGAGCAATACGCCGAACTACCGTCGGGCGAACGTGCCGAGCTTTACCCAGAGGTTGCTTTCCAGGCCCAGGGCGAGACCAGCGACGAAGAACGCTGGTGGCGCTTCGACCCACGGGTCGACTGGCTGATCGACACCCTGAAGATGCTCAAGCGCACCAAGGTGCTGGTGATCTGCGCCCACGCCGAGACCGCCATGGACCTGGAAGACGCCCTGCGCGTGCGCTCCGGTATTCCAGCCACCGTGTTCCATGAAGGCATGAGCATCCTCGAGCGCGACCGCGCCGCCGCCTACTTCGCCGACGAAGAGTTCGGTGCTCAGGTGCTGATCTGCTCCGAGATCGGCAGTGAAGGCCGCAACTTCCAGTTCGCCCATCACCTGGTGATGTTCGACCTGCCGGCTCACCCGGATCTGCTCGAGCAGCGTATCGGCCGTCTCGACCGGATCGGCCAGAAACACACGATCCAGCTGCACATCCCCTACCTGCAGGACAGCCCGCAGGAACGCCTGTTCCAGTGGTACCACGAAGGCCTCAACGCTTTCCTCAACACCTGCCCGACCGGCAACGCCCTGCAGCACCAGTTCGGCCCGCGCCTGCTGCCACTGCTCGCCGAAGGTGACGAGAAAGCCTGGGGCAAGCTGGTGGTTGAAGCCCGCACTGAACGTGAAAAGCTCGAAGCCGAGCTGCACAGCGGCCGCGACCGCCTGCTGGAGCTCAACTCCGGTGGCGCCGGCGAAGGCCAGGCACTGGTCGAGGCGATCCTCGAGCAGGACGACCAGTTCGCCCTGCCGATCTACATGGAAACCCTGTTCGACGCCTTCGGCATCGACAGCGAGGACCATTCCGAGAACGCCCTGGTGCTCAAGCCCAGCGAGAAGATGCTCGACGCCAGCTTCCCACTGGGAGACGACGAAGGCGTGACCATCACCTACGACCGTGGCCAGGCCCTGTCGCGCGAAGACATGCAGTTCCTGACCTGGGAACACCCGATGGTCCAGGGCGGCATGGACCTGGTGCTGTCCGGCTCGATGGGTAACACCGCGGTCGCGCTGATCAAGAACAAGGCGCTCAAGCCCGGCACCGTGCTGCTCGAGCTGCTGTACGTCAGCGAGGTGGTAGCGCCGCGCAGCCTGCAGTTGGGCCGCTACCTGCCACCGGCGGCGCTGCGTTGCCTGCTCGACGCCAACGGCAACGACCTGGCGGCGCGCGTGGCCTTCGAAACGCTCAACGATCAGCTCGAGAGCGTGCCACGGGCCAGCTCCAACAAGTTCGTCCAGGCCCAGCGCGACGTGCTGGCCAAGCGCATCGCCGCAGGCGAGGCAAAGGTCCTGCCGACGCATGAGGAGCGTGTTGCCCAGGCCCAGCAGCGCCTGGCGGCCGAGGCAGACGAAGAGCTGGCGCGCCTGACTGCGCTCAAGGCGGTCAACCCCACCGTACGCGACACTGAAATCGACGCCCTGCGCAAGCAGCGTGAAGAGGGCATGGCGGCGCTGGAAAAAGCAGCATTGCGCCTGGAAGCCATTCGGGTGCTGGTAGCGGGCTGATACCCCGTTCGCCGGCAAGCCGGCTCCTACAAGTACCTGTAGGAGCCGGCTTGCCGGCGAACCGCTCACAAAAAAACACCCGTTTAGACCACTGCGCTATTAACCTCATATCCAAACGATAGAGATCAAAGTGCCATTAATCCGGAAGGCTTAAGCACCCCTTCCTATACTCCAGCAGGAACAGTCTCCATCCGCGCTCAGTGGGGACAAGGGCTCACTCGACGAAGAGGCCTGCAATGGAGTGGCTGGGACTGCGATTGTTCGCCGAGCTACCGGCGACCGGACAAATCATCCTCGACTGCCGACACAACCCCTTCCTGGTGCTGCTCGCCTTCACCGTGGCCAGTGCCGCCTGCTTCGCCACCCTGGACATGGCCGAACGCCAGAGCCATAGCGAGGACCCCACGGCGCGCCGACAATGGCGAGTGCTGGGCGCCTGCTGCCTGGCCGGTGGCATCTGGGCCATGCATTTCATCAGCATGCTGGCCTTCCAGGCTCCGCTGGAGCTCCACTACGACGCCCCCCTGACGGCACTGTCACTGCTGATTGCACTGATTGCCGCCTGGCTGGCGATGAACAGCCTCGACCGTGGCGAGATGCGCCGCAGCCATTACCTGCAGGCCACGCTATTCATCGGCCTGGGCATCAGCACCATGCACTACGTGGGCATGGCCGCACTGCAGACCAGCGCCCACCAGTACTACCACACCGGGTTGCTGCTGGCGTCCATCGCCATCGCCATGGCCACCAGCCTGTTGGCGCTGCTGATGGCCCGCTACTTCCGCCAGGGCAGCGGCACCCTGCACCTGCTGATGAAACATGGTGCGAGCGTGTTGATGGCAGGCGGCATCGTGCTCACCCATTTCACCGGGATGGCCGCGATGACCCTGGTGATCCCTGGTGAGACCGCCCTGCGCTTGCCCGCCGCCGACAACAGCCTGCAACTGGCGCTGACCATTGCCGTCATCACCCTGCTGATCAGCGGCAGCAGCATCAGCGCCGCGCTGGCCGACAAGAAGCTGCAAAGCAAGGAACACGACCTGCGCCGGGTCAACCTGCTGCTCAGCCAACTCGACCAGGCCCGGGTATCCCTGCAGCAGGCCGCGCACTACGACGCCCTGACCGGCCTGGTCAACCGCCGAGGCTTCAACCAGGTATTCGCCGAGCGCCTGGCCGAACAGACCGCCAGCGATGGCATGCTGGCGGTGATGTTCCTCGATATCGACCACTTCAAGCGCATCAACGACAGCCTCGGTCATGTCGCCGGTGACGAACTGCTCAAGGTCATCGCCGGGCATATCAAGGCCGCGACCCGTGGCAACGACCTTGTGTCGCGCTTTGGCGGCGACGAATTCTGCATCGTCACCAGCCTGAACAGCCGCGACGAGGCGCGCCACCTGGCGCAGCGCATCATGCAGCGGATGAAGGAGCCAATCGACCTGGCCGGACGGCGCATGGTGATGACCACCAGCATCGGTATCAGCATCTTCCCCGACGACGGCCACAGCACCGAGGAACTGCTGAAGAACGCCGACCTCGCCCTCTATCAATCCAAGGGTTGCGGGCGCAACAGCCTGCATTTCTTCAGCAGCGGCCTGAAGACCCGCGCCACCCTGGAGCTGCAACTGGAAGAGGAACTGCGCCTGGCACTGTTCGAGGAACGAGGGTTATGCGTGTACTACCAGCCGATCTTCGACCTGCACAGCCGAAAAGTGAGCAAGCTCGAAGCCCTGGTGCGCTGGCAGCACCCGCAACATGGCCTGCTCAGCCCCGATCGTTTCATCCCCATCGCCGAAGCCAACGGCCTGATCGCCGAGCTCGACCTGTGGGTGCTGCGCCGCGCCTGCGAGGACCTGGCCCAGCTCAACCGGCATGGCTATGGCCACCTCAAGGTCACGGTCAACTGTTCGGCGCTCACCCTGGGCCGTGAGCAGCTGGCCAGCGAAGTGGAGATGGCGCTGTTCCAGGCGGGCCTGGCTGCACGGCAGCTGGAACTGGAAGTCACCGAGAACGCCCTGATGGGCGACATCCACCACACCATCGAGCTGCTCAAGCGCATCCGCGCCCAGGGTGTGGCCCTGTCGATCGACGATTTCGGTACGGGCTATTCATCCCTGGCCTACCTTAAGCGCCTGCCGCTGGACGTGCTGAAAATCGACCGTTCGTTCATCCAGGAAGTGCCCGGCAACCAGAAGGACCGGGAAATCGTCCAGGCGATCATCATCATGGCCCACACCCTGCACCTGAAGGTGGTCACCGAAGGCGTCGAGACGCCCGAGCAACAGGCTTTCCTCGCCGCCCACGGCTGCGATTGCCTGCAGGGTTACCTGCTCAGCCGCCCGTTGCCACCCAGCGAACTGCGGCCAGTGCTCGAACGGCTCGACCGCCAGCACGACACGCTCAGCCCTTGCTGCGATACAGCGATACCAGGGTCGCCGGATCTTTTTGCAGGTAGCCCTGGCTACCGTGCAGGCGCATCAGTTGCGCGGCGAGACCACTGAGCGGTGTCGCCGAACCCTGCTCGCGGGAGAATTTCACCGCGGTGTCGAGGTCCTTGAGCAAGGTGCGCACATGCCATTTGACCGGCTCGAAACGGCTCTCGGCCATTTGCGGGGCGAGGATCTGCAAGGGTTTCGAGTCGGCGAAACCACCGGCCAATGCCTCGGCGATCAAGCTGGCATCCACCCCTGACTGCTCGGCGAGGGCCACCACCTCGGCGATCACCAACGCATTGCAAGCCACGATCATCTGGTTGCAGGCCTTGGTCACCTGCCCCGCGCCGACACCGCCCATGTGCGTCACCCGCTGGCCAAGCGTGAGGAGCACCGGGCGCGCCCGCTCCAGGTCCGCGGCCTCGCCACCGACCATGATCGCCAGGGTACCGGCCTCGGCGCCCGGGGTACCGCCCGAGACCGGCGCATCGAGCCAGGCCATGCCACACAGTGCCGCCAGTTCGGCGGCCATTTCACGGGTGGCGGTGGGCTCCAGGCTGGAGAAGTCCACCAGCAACTGGCCGCTGCGCCCACCACTGGCAATGCCCCCCTCGCCGAATACCACCTCGCGCACCACCGTCGTGTCGGCCAGGCACAGCAACACCATGTCCGTCCCATTGCACAGATCCTCGGGGCTCGCGGCCAGACGCGCCCCCGCCGCGACCAGTTCGGCGCACTTGTCCGGGCTGCGGTTCCACACGGTCAGCGGATAACCGGCCGCCAGCAGCCGACAGCACATCGGCAAGCCCATCAGGCCGATCCCGGCGAACCCCAGCGAAGGCAAAGCAGTATTCATGGACGACTCCAGATTAAAGAAGCGTGACAAACGGACGATGCAATGCGGGTGCGAGGAGAAAACCTTAGAACGCCTAGGGAAAACCCCTATCGCACAAGAAAAAGACGCACTGATAAAGTCGCGAAATTTCTCCGTGATGGCTAGATGACATATTCCAACGGGGAACCCACCACTCCAGGCAAATGGCGCACTATGACCTCTACGAACACTTCTGCCAATGCGGTCCCTGAGTCGTCGCTCACTCCCACGTCGCTGACCGCCGGTGGTGCTCGAGAACTTCCTGCCAGCCGTAGTCTGCCGGCGCAGCAGTACCTGTATTTCACCGAACAGGACATCCAGCGCATCCTCGACAACCTCGACGGCCTGCGCGACCTGGTGTTCCCGCAGAACCTGCATGTCGAGAGCGAAGACCAGCTGCGCCTGGAACAGCAGTTCCCTTCGGTGTGCCTGATCGGCCTTGGCCGTTGCGGCTCGAACATCGCCCTGGACGTGGCGGAGCTGGTGTACAACGCCCGCACATTCTTCCTCAACGAGTTCAACAACGAGGACCGGCACAAGGGCGAAACCGGCTACAGCCCGGCGCGCTGGATCCGCCAGAACCTGCGCCTGGTGCAGAACAAGGGTACCAAGCCGGTGTTCCTGGTAGAGCCCCTGGTGATGCTCGGTGACCTGGACAAGGACATCGCCGGGCGCATCCGTTTCTCGCGCAAGGGCGAGCGCGGCGGCTTCCTGCGCGACTATAGCAAGATGAAGATCATGGACCTGTCCGAGGTGCATGCCGGTGGCGCCGGCAACGCGCCGATCCTCGGCCAGTACCTGGCCAAGATCATCCTCAACAAGGATACCCAGCGCTTCTCCAGCGCCGACTGGAAGCTGATCCACTCGTACCTGATCGACTCCTGCGGCATCAAGGCCAACCAGTCGCGCCTGTACTTCTACATCTTCAGCGCTGGCGGCGGTACCGGCTCGGGCATGGCTTCGGAATTCGGCCTGGCCCAGCAGTACTCGTACATGAACAAGACCTTCGACACCAAGCCGGCCGACGAGAACGACGGCAAGAGCGGGCATTCGTTCGTCTTCGAGCCGATCTTCACCAGCGGCATCTGCGTACTGCCGAACGCCTCCGACCACCGCAGCGAAATGTCCGAAGCCCTGCACATCAACGCCGGGCGCCTGCTGTGCAAGTACCTGTCGGAGGAATGGGACTTCTCATACAACTTCGACAATGAAGACAGCAGCGAAGCCAGCGTCATGGGCCGCATTCGCCCATGGAACGCGATGATGCTGATCTCCAACGACATCATGCGCTACGCCGAAGAGAGCGACGACGGCACGATCCAGAACATCGACGTCAACGCCATGGAGAAGCACGCCAACCAGTACATCTCCCAGCAGATCTTCAACATCCTCACCGCCCAGGCGGTGACCACCGACTACGACCAGAACTACTTCCGTCGCGCCGGCATCGACATCGGCGAGACCATCCGCCTGGACGCCAACGACCTGTTCATGAGCCTGGCCGGCCCCGTGGCCATCGCCTATGCCGAGTCGGTGGTGCCGGAGATCCCGGCCCAGGGTTCGGACAAGTTCAAGGTGTTCGAGCGCGAGCAACCGCGCCTGGATATCGACGACCTGTTCTTCCGCTCCATCGACCTGCCGCACTTCAACAAGCAGACCCAGGCCATCGAAGGTATCAGCCTGCTGCCGATCGAGTCGCGCCGTTACCGCGCCGCGCTGGAGCAGTACCAGGCCTCGGGCTACGACGCCGCGGCGCTGCATGACCTGCACTTCTTCAAGAACTGTTCGTCGGTGGTGTCGATCGTCTCGCTGCCCAAGGACTACAAGCTGTCGTACATGGACCTGAACCGGCTCAAGACCCACCTCAACAGCCTGTTCCCCAACACCACGCTCAAGCGCTACGCGCTGGTGATCGGCGCCTCGGCCAACCTGTCGCTGACCACCCTGATCGCCAAGAGCCCGTGCCTGTCGGACGACTTCCTGACCCTGATCGTGGCGTTCATCAAGCGCTGCTTCGCCCGCACCCCGTACCGCTTCGACGACACCCTGGACAACGCCATCCTCGACTTCATCACCAGCGAGCACTTCGATGAAGACAGCATCGACGACCTGCTGAACGAATTCGAGAACCCGGCGAAGATCCTCGACACCAACTGGTACGCGATCAAGCCGATGTACGAGAAGAAGTACCGCGAGTTGATCAACGACAAGAGCCGTTTCGTGTCGATCAACGACATTCGCCTGTCGCGCGAATGCGTGAAGAAGGCGGTGAAGTACCTGCGCGAGATCTTCAGGCACCGCATCGGCAAGACCCGGGTGATCTCGCTGAACAGCCATACCGGGCGCGTAGACTACTGAGTCGCCCCACGCCTGTAGGAGCCAGCCTTGCTGGCGAACCAAGCGCCACGGTGGCTGGCACCGGCGGCGCCGGTGTTCGCCGGCAAGGCCGGCTCCTACGGGCGATCACCCGCCCCCCGTTACGCATGCCGTAAACTGTTACCGCCCCGCCAAATCACCCCACCACTGTTACTTGTTTCCACCTTACGTGAGCGTCAACGCGCACCACCGCGAGGCGCCTGCGCATTTTCACGCACTAAAAAAGCGCGTGCTTATTCCGCTTTCTTCGCCTGGATCACGATGAACGGCGAAACCACCACCGCCCAGATCTCTGGATCGCGGGTTTGCAGGTCGAGCGCCTGCTCGGCGGAAACCGGCCCGACAGTGCCATCACTACGCCACTTGGCGAAGATCTCGCTGCGATTCTCGGCCATCGCCTCGGCAACGGTGATCAGGTCAAGGCTGGGGTCGACCCAAATCAGGTCACCCTTGGCCCAGAAACGCTCCAGGGCTTTCCACTCGATGACGGCGGTCTCGCCGAGCAATTTGGCATAGAGGGTGCTTACTTGATCAGTCATGGGTTTACCTGCGCAAAGAATCGACCAACAAAAAAGGTCGGCATTTTTGCAGAAAAACCCGGTTTCAAATACGTAATTTGGTCGATCCGGCCCGAGTTTGTGGGGGCGGGCCGAAGATGCAGGCAAACTGATGGCGCATTTCTGTATCTTTATGTCGACCAGGCGACACCCCTCGAAACAGACGCTTTTCGCCCGCTTTTCAAGCGCTCGGACGGCGCTCTACACTGTACCGGTACAGTTCCGGGACATGTTCCGGGGGAAGGTGGGCTAACGGCATGGCGTAGCCAAGCCGCGAATCCCGCCCGGTCTGTAGCCCTGGCCTCAGGACTATAAGAATTACAACAGAATGAGTGGAGCACTATGATCAAGATTTCCAAGCTGTTTGCCGCAATGGTTCTGGCCGGGGTTGCCAGCCATTCGTTTGCCGCCGATACCATCAAGATCGGTATCGCCGGGCCGAAGACCGGTCCCGTGACCCAATACGGCGACATGCAGTTCACCGGTGCCAAGCAAGCCATCAAGGACATCAACGCCAAGGGCGGTGTCGATGGCAAGATGCTCGAAGCCAAGGAATACGACGACGCGTGCGACCCTAAACAGGCCGTGGCCGTCGCCAACAAAGTGGTCAACGATGGCGTCAAGTTCGTGATCGGCCACCTGTGCTCCAGCTCCACCCAGCCTGCGTCCGACATTTACGAGGACGAAGGCGTGATCATGATCACCCCCGCCGCCACCTCGCCGGAAATCACCGCCCGTGGCTACAAACTGATCTTCCGCACCATCGGCCTGGACAGCGCCCAGGGCCCGGCCGCCGGCAACTACATCGCCGACCACGTCAAACCGAAAGTGGTCGCCGTCCTGCACGACAAGCAGCAATACGGTGAAGGCATCGCCACCGCGGTCAAGCAGACGCTGGAGAAGAAAGGCACCAAGGTGGCTGTCTTCGAGGGCCTGAACGCCGGTGACAAGGACTTCTCCTCGATCATCCAGAAGCTCAAGCAGAACAACGTCGACTTCGTCTACTACGGCGGCTACCACCCAGAGCTGGGCCTGATCCTGCGCCAGGCACAAGAGAAAGGCCTGAAAGCCAAGTTCATGGGCCCGGAAGGCGTGGGTAACGACTCTATCTCGCAGATCGCCCAGGGCGCCTCCGAAGGCCTGCTGGTGACGCTGCCGAAGTCGTTCGACACCGACCCGGAAAACAAGGCCATCGTCGACGCCATCAAGGCCGACGGCAAGGACCCGAGCGGTCCGTTCGTGTTCCCGGCCTACTCCGCGGTCGAGCTGATCGCCGGCGGTATCAAGGCGGCCAAGTCCGAGGACACCGCCAAGGTGGCCGAAGCGATCCACGCCGGTACCTTCAAGACCCCGACCGGCGAACTGTCGTACGACGCCAAAGGCGACCTGAAGGACTTCAAGTTCGTGGTCTACGAATGGCACTTCGGCAAGCCGAAGACCGAAGTCTCCCCTCAGTAACTGCGTGACTAATAGCTGACCGAGAAGCCCACTGTGCGAGCAGTGGGCTTTGTTTTACGAGGTTCTATGGACCTGATTCCCGCGATCCGGGAGCCGGTTCACCTGAAAATCTTAAAACCGTCACCCGCGGTTTCCTGGCAGTGCCCGCACAACGATCACGTGGCGAAGACCGCGAGAACAAATGGGCCCGGGTCACCCCCGCCAGAGAAATGCAAATCAGGTTTTTAGGAGCGCTGTAATGCCTGAGATCTACCACTTCCTCCAACAACTGGTTAACGGATTGACCATCGGCAGTACCTACGCGCTGATCGCCATCGGTTACACGATGGTGTACGGCATCATCGGCATGATCAACTTCGCCCACGGCGAGGTGTACATGATCGGCTCCTACGTGGCCTTCATCGCCCTCGCCGGGCTGGCCATGATGGGCATCCACTCCCTGCCGATCCTCATGACCGTGGCCTTCGTCGCCACCATCTGCGTTACCAGTGCCTACGGCTACAGTATCGAACGGGTCGCCTACCGGCCGCTGCGCAACAGCAACCGGTTGATCCCGCTGATCTCCGCCATCGGCATGTCGATCTTCCTGCAGAACACCGTCCTGCTTTCACAGGATTCGAAAGACAAGTCCATCCCCAACCTGATTCCCGGCGCCTTCTCCTTCGGCCCGGGCGGCGCGGAGGAAGTGCTGGTCTCGTACATGCAGATCCTGGTGTTCGTGGTGACGCTGGTCGCCATGACCTGCCTGACCCTGTTCATCTCCCGCTCCCGCCTCGGTCGCGCCTGCCGCGCCTGCGCCGAGGACATCAAGATGGCCAACCTGCTGGGCATCAACACCAACAACATCATCGCCCTGACCTTCGTCATCGGTGCCGCCCTGGCGGCGGTGGCGGCCGTGCTGCTGAGCATGCAGTACGGGGTGATCAACCCCAACGCCGGCTTCCTGGTGGGCTTGAAAGCCTTCACTGCGGCGGTATTGGGCGGCATCGGCAGCATCCCGGGCGCCATGCTCGGCGGGCTGGTGCTGGGCGTGGCCGAAGCCTTTGGCGCCGACATCTTCGGCGACCAGTACAAGGACGTGGTGGCATTCGGTCTCTTGGTTCTCGTCCTGTTGTTCCGGCCGACCGGCATCCTGGGCCGCCCGGAGGTTGAAAAAGTATGAACAGAAATCTCAAACAGGCGTTCTTCAGCGCCTTGCTGGTCTGGGCCGTGGCCTTCCCGGTGCTGGGCCTGAAACTCAGTATCGACGGCATCAGCCTGATCGTGCACAGCCAGGGTTCGTTCACCATCAGCATCATCGCCGCGTGCTCGGTACTGATGTTCCTGCGCGTACTGTTCGACAAGCAGTGGAGCGCGGTGATGGGCCGCCGCTCGGACCGCAAGCTGGTACCGCCTTCGGTGACCAACTTCCTCACCCTGCCGAAGACCCAGCGTTGGGTCATCATCGGGCTGATCGTCGCGGCGCTGATCTGGCCGTTCTTCGGCTCCCGCGGCGCGGTCGACATCGCTACCCTGATCCTGATCTACGTGTTGCTGGGCCTGGGCCTGAACATCGTGGTCGGCCTGGCGGGCCTGCTCGACCTGGGTTACGTGGGCTTCTATGCCGTCGGCGCCTACAGCTACGCCATGCTCTCCCACTACCTGGGCTGGAGCTTCTGGGTGTGCCTGCCGATCGCCGGCCTGATGGCCGCCACCTTCGGCTTCCTGCTCGGTTTCCCGGTGCTGCGCCTGCGCGGCGACTACCTGGCGATCGTCACGCTCGGTTTCGGCGAGATCATCCGCCTGTTCCTGCGCAACCTCACCGACTGGACCGGCGGCCCCAATGGCATCAGCAACATCCCCAAGCCGGAGTTCTTCGGCCTGACCTTCGAACGCCGCGCCGCCGAAGGCATGCAGACCTTCCACGAGTTCTTCGGGCTGGAATACAACTCGATCAACAAGGTCATCTTCCTCTACCTGGTGGCCCTGCTGCTGGCGTTGCTGGCGCTGTTCGTCATCAACCGCCTGCTGCGCATGCCGATCGGCCGGGCCTGGGAAGCGCTGCGTGAAGACGAGATCGCCTGCCGCGCGCTGGGCCTGAACCCCACCGTGATCAAGCTCTCGGCATTCACCCTCGGTGCCTGCTTCGCCGGTTTCGCCGGCAGCTTCTTCGCCGCCCGCCAAGGGCTGGTGACACCAGAGTCGTTCACCTTCATCGAGTCGGCGATCATCCTCGCCATCGTCGTGCTGGGCGGCATGGGTTCGCAGTTGGGCGTGATTCTCGCGGCCATCGTGATGATCCTGCTGCCGGAGATGATGCGTGAGTTCAGCGAATACCGGATGCTGATGTTCGGTGCGCTGATGGTGTTGATGATGATCTGGCGTCCGCAAGGCCTGCTGCCTATGCAACGTCCGCACATGGAGCTGCCTCGATGAGCCGCGAAATTCTGCAAGTCAGCGGCCTGAGCATGCGCTTCGGCGGCTTGTTGGCGGTCAACGGCGTGGGCCTGACCGTCAAGGAAAAACAGGTGGTGGCGCTGATCGGCCCGAATGGCGCCGGCAAGACCACCGTGTTCAACTGCCTCACCGGCTTCTACAAACCGAGCGGCGGCACCATC
This sequence comes from Pseudomonas sp. MWU13-3659, assembly GCF_023757525.1. NCBI lineage: Bacteria > Pseudomonadati > Pseudomonadota > Gammaproteobacteria > Pseudomonadales > Pseudomonadaceae > Pseudomonas > Pseudomonas sp. MWU13-3659. The sequence continues at coordinate 28,570 of NZ_JAMSHW010000029.1, forward strand.
CTGCTCGACGGCCAGCCGATCCAGGGCCTGGCCGGCCACCAGATCGCCCGCAAGGGCGTGGTGCGGACCTTCCAGAACGTGCGCCTGTTCAAGGAGATGACCGCGCTGGAAAACCTGCTGATCGCCCAGCACCGTCACCTCAACACCAACTTCTTCGCCGGCCTGTTCAAGACCCCGAACTTCCGCCGCAGCGAGAAGGAGGCCATGGAGCGCGCGCAGTACTGGCTGGAGAAGGTCAACCTGACCGAGTTCGCCAACCGCACTGCCGGCACCCTCGCCTACGGCCAGCAACGGCGCCTGGAAATCGCCCGCTGCATGATGACCCAGCCACGGATCATCATGCTCGACGAACCCGCCGCCGGCCTGAACCCCAAGGAGACCGAGGACCTCAAGGCCCTCATCGCCTACCTGCGTGAATCCCACAACGTGACCGTGCTGCTGATCGAGCACGACATGAAGCTGGTGATGAGCATTTCCGACCACATCGTGGTGATCAACCAGGGCACGCCCCTGGCCGACGGCACGCCGGACGAGATCCGCGGCAACCCTGATGTGATCAAGGCCTACCTGGGGGAGGCGTAAATGCTGAAGTTCGAGAACGTTTCCACCTTCTACGGCAAGATCCAGGCGCTGCACAGCGTCAACGTCGAGATCAACCAGGGCGAGATCGTCACCCTGATCGGCGCCAATGGTGCTGGCAAGTCGACGCTGCTGATGACCCTCTGCGGCTCGCCCCAGGCGAGCAGCGGCAGCATCAAGTACCTGGGCGAGGAACTGGTTGGCCAGTCTTCTTCGCACATCATGCGCAAGAGCATCGCGGTGGTGCCGGAAGGCCGCCGCGTGTTCTCGCGCCTGACGGTCGAGGAAAACCTGGCCATGGGCGGTTTCTTCACCGACAAGGGCGACTACCAGGAGCAGCTGGACAAGGTCCTGCAGTTGTTCCCGCGCCTGAAGGAACGCTACATCCAGCGTGGCGGCACCATGTCCGGCGGCGAACAGCAGATGCTGGCCATCGGCCGTGCGCTGATGAGCAAACCGAAACTGCTGCTGCTCGACGAACCCTCGCTGGGCCTGGCACCGATCATCATCCAGCAGATCTTCGACATCATCGAACAGCTGCGCCGCGATGGCGTGACGGTGTTCCTGGTGGAGCAGAACGCCAACCAGGCGCTGAAGATCGCCGACCGCGCCTATGTGCTGGAAAACGGCAAGGTGGTGATGCAGGGTACCGGTGAAGCGCTGTTGACCGACCCGAAGGTGCGCGACGCGTACCTCGGGGGGTAAAAGATCAAAGGGCCTTCGGGCCCTTTTTTCTGCCTGTTGCAATTGATGCTGGCGTGGGCCTTGTAGGTGCCGGCCTTGCCGGCGAACACCGGCGTAGCCGGTGCCATCCACCGAGGCGCCTGGTTCGCCAGCAAGGCTGGCGCCTACGTGATGGCTTGTTCCCCTTGTAGACACCCGACAGGCTCGGTAACGTGGCCGGCAATTTTTGCCCGAACACCGGAGCCCGCCCGATGCGCCTCACCCCTTCCCTGCTGCTCACCGCCCTGTTGCCCCTGTTCGCCGGCTGCCAGATGCTGGCCGAAAAACCGGTCGACCCGAACCTGGGCACCACCCGCATGCAAGGCGAACTGAGCGCCGCCGGCGGCCACCTGTTGTTCAAACCCTGCAGCGAAAGCCGTCGCTTCATCGTCAACGACGCCGCCGCGACTGGCATTCTGCAAGAGGCCGCCAACCTGGCCGACGACGCCGGTGACAAACTGTTCGCCGATGTCCGCGGACGCCTGGCCGGCAGCAAGCAGGCGGGCAGCGACGGCCAGCTCGACGTGACCCGCCTGTACCGCCTCGAATCCTCCGAACATCCTGGCTGCGAAGACCCGAACTTCAAGCAACTGACCCTGCGTGCCGGCGGCCATGAGCCGGACTGGGACATCAAGGCCAGCGGCAAGGGCATGGTGCTCAACCGCGTCGGCCAGGACCCACTGCCGTTGCCTTACCTGGAAGAGGAAATGCCGGGCGGCGGCCTGAGCCTGTCCAGCGAAGCCAACGGCCAGCGCGTCGAACTGTGGGTCGCGCCGCAGCGTTGTGTCGACGGTGCCACCGGTGCCATCCGCCATCTCAAGGCCGAGCTGCGCATCGACGGCAAGACCCTGCAGGGCTGCGCCTACTACGGCGGTGCCCGCGACCTCTGATCGCCAGGTGCTTTTATCCTGCCAGTCGGGGCGGCGAACAGCTTATACTTGGCGGTTTGTGTAAAGCCGCCGGCCGCCCATGGCCGGGATACTGGACCCTGCCATGCTACGAATCACCGAACTGAAGCTGCCCCTGGACCACTCCGACGACGAGCTGCGCGCCGCCATCGTCCAGCGCTTAGGGATCAGCGACGCGCAACTGCTCGGCTTCACCCTGTTCAAGCGCAGCTACGATGCGCGCAAGAAGAACAGCGAACTGCTGTTCATCTACACCATCGATCTCGAAACCAGTAACGAAGCCGAACTGCTGCGCACCTTCGCTGACGACCCGAAGGTCGGCGTCGCGCCGGATGTCAGCTACAAGTTCGTCGGCCATGCGCCGAACGAGCCGCAGGAACGCCCGATCGTCGTCGGCTTCGGCCCTTGCGGTATCTTCGCCGGTCTGTTGCTGGCACAGATGGGCTTCAAGCCCATCGTCCTCGAGCGCGGCAAGGAGGTACGTCAGCGCACCAAGGATACCTGGGGCCTGTGGCGCAAGAGCGTGCTCAACCCAGAGTCGAACGTGCAGTTCGGCGAAGGCGGCGCCGGCACCTTCTCCGACGGCAAGCTGTACAGCCAGATCAAGGACCCGAACCACCACGGCCGCAAGGTGCTGGAAGAGTTCGTCAAGGCGGGCGCCCCGGAAGAAATCCTCTACATCAACAAGCCGCACATCGGTACCTTCCGCCTGACCAGCATGGTCGAGAAAATGCGTGAGGAAATCATCAGCCTGGGCGGTGAGGTGCGCTTCGAGCAGAAAGTTACCGACCTGCTGGTGGACGGCGAGCAGCTCACCGGCGTGGTGCTGCACAGCAGTGAACAGCTGCATTCGCGTCATGTCGTCCTGGCCCTGGGCCACAGCGCCCGCGATACCTTCCGCATGCTCCACGCCAAAGGCGTGTTCATGGAAGCCAAGCCGTTCTCGGTCGGTTTCCGAATCGAGCACCCGCAGTCGCTGATCGACAAGGCACGCCTGGGCAAATACGCCGGCCACCCGAAACTCGGCGCCGCCGACTACAAGCTGGTGCACCACGCCAAGAACGGCCGTTCGGTGTACAGCTTCTGCATGTGCCCGGGCGGTACCGTAGTCGCCGCCACCAGCGAGCCTGGCCGTGTGGTCACCAACGGTATGAGCCAATACTCACGCAACGAGCGTAATGCCAACTCCGGCATCGTCGTCGGTATCGACCCCGAGCGTGACTACCCGGGCGGCCCACTGGCCGGCATCGAGCTGCAGGAACGCCTGGAAGCCCACGCCTATGTAATGGGTGGCAGCAACTACCAGGCCCCCGCGCAACTGGTGGGTGACTTCGTCGCTGGCCGCCCGTCCACGGCACTGGGCAGCGTCGAGCCTTCCTATAAGCCCGGCGTCACTCTCGGCGACCTGGCTCCGAGCCTGCCGGACTTCGCCATCGAGGCGATCCGTGAAGCGCTGCCGGCCTTCGATCGCCAGATCAAGGGCTACAACCTGCACGACGCGGTGCTGACCGGCATCGAGACGCGCACCTCGTCGCCATTGCGCATCACCCGCGGCGCCGACTTCCAGAGCCTCAACCTCAAGGGCCTGTTCCCGGCTGGTGAAGGCGCGGGCTATGCTGGCGGCATCTTGTCTGCCGGTGTCGATGGCATCCGCATCGCCGAAGCAGTAGCACGCGACATGCTCGGGCTGAACGACTGATCCAGCGGCCTTCCCCGGCACAAAAAAGAAACCCCGACGCGGCCAAGCCGGTCGGGGTTTCTTTTTGCATGCGTTATCAGTGAGTGACGCGGCTGGTGCCATCAACCGTCATGATGCGCACACGCTCACCCACGCGGAAGACCTCGTTCTGCTGCACTTGCTGCACATAGGCGCGCATGCTGCCATCGTCCTCGCGCACGGTGATCTCGACGCCTTGTGTGCGGGTCAGGCCTTCTTCTGCAGCGGAGCCGGCCAGGCCACCGGCCACAGCACCGATCACGGCTGCGACGATGCTGCCACGGCCACCACCGACTGCACTGCCGGCGACACCACCGACGATAGCGCCAGCACCACCACCGATCGGGGTCTTGGTGCCTTCGATCTTCACCGGACGCAGGGATTCGATGGTGCCCATGCGCACGGTCTGCACGCGGCGAGCCTCATCACGGGAGTAGCTGTCGCCAGTCAGCGACGATTGGCAGCCGCCCAGCAGCAGCGACACGGTGGTGAAGCTGGCCAGCAGCAAAGCGGATTTACGCATGGGGTAATCTCCAAAAGTTACAGGTGCTCATTAGACGCTTCGTCTTGACAGCTGTCACGGCGCAAACGTTATAAATTTGTTCTCATTCAGCTCAGGTACAGCCGCAACGGGCTGTGAAGCCAGTTCAAACGTTGGACCAAGGATAGCCATGGATTACTTCATCGTCGTCATCGTCACCGCCACGGGCCTGTATTTCCATTGGTGGCTGTACGTGCGCATGCGGCGCTGGATGGACCGTGACCTGGCGTTGTCGCTGGCTGGAGAGGATCCGGACAAGCGTGAATACATGCTTGGGCTGTTGGAGCGGGCGCGGGCAGAGAAAGTTGGACGCAAGGCGCTGGCGGCGTGGCTGGAGCGGGAATCGGCGGGGTATCGGTGAAACGGGGGCTGCTTTGCAGCCCTGCGCCGGCAAAGCCGGCTCCTACAGGGGACGCGTTGCCAATCTGATCTGTATGAAGGGCCGCATAGCGGCCCCGTTTGATTCAAGGGGCCAGGCGCTCGCGCTGCCATTGGCCATCGACCAGGCGATAGTTCAGCCGATCATGCAAGCGACTGGCCCGCCCCTGCCAGAACTCGATACGCTCCGGCAACAGACGGTAACCGCCCCAATGCTCGGGACAATGGGGTTGCGTGTCGGTGAACCGCGCTTCGGTAGCCTTGACCAGCCCCTCCAGTTCCTCACGGTCAGCAATCACCCGGCTCTGCGGCGACGCCCAGGCCCCCAGGCGGCTACCCATGGGGCGCACCTGGTAGTAGTCGTCGGACTCCTTGGCCGTCACCTTCTCCACCCGCCCTTCGATGCGCACCTGACGCTCCAGCGCCGGCCAGAAGAATGTCATGGCGGCGAACGGATTGGCCGCGATGTGCTGGCCCTTGGCGCTTTCGTAGTTGGTGAAGAAGGTGAACCCTCGCGCATCGAGGGCCTTGAGCAACAGCACCCGGCAATGCGGACGGCCATCGGCATCCACCGTGGCCAGGGTCATGGCGTTGGCTTCCACCGGCAGTTGCTCGGTCTTCACCGCATCGGCGAACCATTGGTGGAACAGCGCGAACGGCTCCCCCGGGGCCTGGGCTTCGGCCAGGCCATCACGGGTATAGTCGCGGCGCATATCGGCCAGGGATTGGGTCATGTCTGCGTTTCCTTGACGATCAGTTGGTCTTCGCAGGGCTGTTGGCGGCGACTTTCTTGTCGGTGGCGGCCTTCTTCGCGGCGGGCTTGGCCGGAGCGGCTTTCTTCTTCGCAGTGGTGCTGGCCTTGGCCGGCGCCTTGGCCTTGGCGGCAGGCTTCTTCGCCACAGGCTTGGCGGCGGGCTTGGCGGCCACCGGGGCCTTGGTTTCCTGGGTGGCCACCATCGCCGCCGGAGCCGGCGCTGGCGCGGCCTGCTGGTACTTGGCCAGCAGGGCGACCATGGTGTTCTGCGGGGTCAGCAGCATTTCGACGCGACGGTTCAGGGCACGGCCTTCAGCGCTGTCGTTGGCGGCACGTGGCATGACCGAGCCCATGCCCTTGAGCATCAGGCGATCACGCTGCAAACCACTGAGGCGGAAGATCGCCGACACCGAAGCGGCGCGCTCGAGGCTGAGCTTCTGGTTGGCGGCGGTGGCGCCGCTGGTGTCACCATGGCCGAGGATCAGCACGGCTGTTTTGGTATCGGTTTCAATGACCTTGGCAACCTGGGTGATCGGACCGAGGGTGATCGGCAGCAGCATGTTCGGGCGATCCGGGTTGTACGAGCTGTCCACCGGAATGGTCACTGCCAGCACATCTTCGCGGCGCTCGAGCTCGAGCTTGCTGCCCTTGATGGCTTCGCGCACCTTGGGTTCGTACTGGTCGAGCCAGGCCTGGGTGGCCTTCTGGTCGATCTTCGGCACGGCTGCGGCGGCAGGCTTCTTCTCTTCAGAACCAAACGGCCACCACCAGCGGCTGCTGCTCTCGGACTTGGCATCGGCCTTGGCCACGTTCTCGGTCACGGCGGCCTTCACTTCCTGCTCGGCGACCTTGTCGGAGCCGAAGGGCCACCAGCTCAGGCCGCCTTCCTTGGAAGCGTCCTGGGAGTGGCTGGCACAGCCGGTCATGGTCAGGCACAGGGCAAGTGCTAAGGTTTTATGTGAAGACATCAGCGATACACCATGAAATTGAAAGAAATTTTGCCCACGCACATCAGGCGTTGGCATTGAGGATAGTCAAAGGGTCCGGGCAATACCCGCATTACCCGATCAAAGGCAACCGCCAAGGACACGCACCAGTTGTTGGGCGCGAGGGTCCATCAGCACATAAGGGCCAAGCGTGTTGGTGACGAAGCCGAAGGCCACGTCATGTTCAGGGTCGGCAAACCCGACCGAGCCACCGGCGCCTGGGTGGCCGAAGGCGCGGCCACCGAGGCCGAAGGTAGCATTGGCCACGTCAGGCTGGTCGAGCATGCAGCCCAGGCCGAAACGCGTCTGGGTCAACAAGGTGCGGTCCTGGCCCAGGCTGTGTTCGCGGGTCAGTTCGTCGAGCAGTTCGGATTCGAGCAGGCTGCCATCGAGCAAGCCGGCGTAGAAACCCGCCAGGCTGCGTGCATTACCATGACCGTTGGCGGCAGGCTGTTGCATGCGCCGCCATTCCGGCTTGTTGGTGCTGGTAAGGATGGCCGGCGGATTGGTGAAGGCGCGGGTCGACAGTGCCTCGGGCTCGCGCATCGTCACCTGCAGCAGGCGCTGTGCAGCCGCGTCGCCCGGGTTGCCCTTGCCGCGGGCAATGTGCGCCACGCGATGAAATTCTTCGTCCGCCAGGCCGACATGGAAATCCAGCCCCAACGGCCGCGCGGTACGAGCCACGATGGACTCGCCCGGGCCACGGCCATCGGCGCGGCGGATCAATTCGCCGATCAACCAGCCATAGGTGATGGCGGCGTAGCCATGCTCGGTGCCAGGCGTCCACCAGGGCGTCTCGGCAGCCAGGGCATCGACCATCGCCTGCCAGTCATACAGCGCTTCGGCCGGCAGCAATTCGCGAATCGCCGGCAGGCCAGCACGATGGCTGAGCAGTTGGCGCAGGGTGATCGTCGCTTTGCCGGCCTGGGCGAACTCCGGCCAGTAGCGGGCCACCGGGGCGTCGAGAGCCAGCTTGCCCTCGCCGACCAACTGCAGGGCGGTGACGGCGGTGAAGGTCTTGGTGCAGGAGAACAGGTTGGCGATGGTGTCGCTGTGCCAAGCCTCGCGGCCGTCTTTGTCGGCGCTGCCGGCCCACAGGTCGACCACGGTTTCCCCGCCGACCTGGATGCACAACGCTGCACCACGCTCCTGGGGATCCTCGAACAACGCGGCGAAGGCTTCGCGCACCGCCTCGAACTTCAGCTCATAGTGACCCTGGATCTGCACCCGACTGCTCTCCGTACGACCTAACGTGCAAAAGCGTGCATTGTTTCAGCAGTTGGCCGTTTTGCAAACTGAATGTGGCTGGATGGTCGTGAAGAAAAGTCGACAATCCGAGGGCATGACGCCCCCGGACTCGCTCACTGGCTGGGTTTGCCCAGCGCGTCGCGCAACTGACCAACGGCCTGCAGGTTGCTCCGGCGTACCGCCTCGACAAACCCCGGATAGGCCACGTCGGTAATGGCCACCAGCCCCAGGTGGCCATTCTCGCCATCAAGCAGGCGGCCACTGGCGGGCTGGTCAAGGTACTGGAACCAGTGCGCGCCCACGATCATCGGCTGGGCCAGGGCGGCCTTGAGGAAGTTGGCATAGGCCGGGCCGCGGTCCTCTTCACGGGTAACCTCCACCGGGCCTGGCCAGAACGGGCCACGATCACGGGAACCGAACTGGAACTCCGAGACCAGTACCGGCTTGTCCAGCTCGGCCAGACGGGTGAAGTCGTAGCCGTCCTCGGGCTTGAGGGTATAGAAGTTGAAACTCAGCACATCACAGAACTCGGCACAGGCCTTGACAGCTTCAGGCGTGCTCACGGCATAGCGCCCCCCCAGGAGCATGTGGTTGGGCGCATGCCATTTCAGCGCATCGGAGATGGTCTTGAAGTAGGTCTCGGCGAACACCTGCTGGAAGTACTGGTAGTCACGCTCGATTTCCGGATGCTCCGGATTGGGCAGCGGGGCCTCGAAACCTGGGTCTTCCATCAGTTCCCAAGCCGTCAGTTCGATGCCCCAGGCCTTGGACAACCCTTCCTGGTTGCGGTACTTGTCGCGCAACTGCTTGAGGAAGGCGCGCTTGGCGGGCACGTCGGTGGTCAGGCGCAAGGTGCCATATGCCAGGCCATAGCGTGCTTTGGGATCGTCGCCCGGCGCGGCCCAGGCCAGTTCGTTGTCGGCGAAGTAGCCGATCAGCCAGGGGTCGTCGTGGTGGTCACGGGCGGCGATGGCCACGGCACGCTCGGTGGCCATGGCAAAGCGTGGGTCGAATGGGTCGGGCATACGCCCCCACCAATCCATGCCGGTGCTGATACTGGCGTAATCGCCGACGATCGCCAGCGGCAAGGTGTAGGGCATACGCTTGACCTGGGTGAAGGCCGGGTCGCTCCAGTTGCCGAGGGTATTGAAGCCCCAAGCCTGCAGGCGGTCGAGAGTATGTCCCTGCCAGCGTTGCGCATCGAAAGCCGGAGGCGGGCATTGGGCGCCTGGAACACAGGGCTGGCCATGGGTGCGTTGCAGATTGGCCGCATAGAAATCGAACCAGCGCCCCTGCTTGAAGTTGCGCCCCTGCGACGAGGCATTGCCATCGTCGTTGTTGCCCTCGCCATAAAAAGCGGCGAGCGCTTCGCCCTCGCCCGGCAAGGCCTTGAACATGCCTTCACGGCCCGACACGTAAGTGCGGCCACCGTCGGCGGCCACGGCATTGACCCCCAGCGAGTAGAACGGGTGACCGTCAGGGGTGACCAGGTACCAGCGCCCTTCGCGCTTTTCGGTGCGGAAGAACCCCTTGGCCTCGAACGCCGGCCCGGCCAGCAGACCGCCATAAGCGTCCAGGCCCTGCTTGTCCCGCTCGGCCAGCCAGCGCTTGAGCACGGATTGTTCACGTTTGTCGGCCGCCTTGAACTGATCGTCGCTGACGATCTTCTCTGGCCACCGCGCTCGGGTGGACTGGCCGTAGACGTCGATCAACTCGCTGTAGGCCGCCTTGAATGCCAAGTCGTCGTCCTGCAAACCGACCTTTTCGATCAGCAGGCTCTGGGCCACCTTGGGGTTGGGGATGGTCAGGCTGATCGAGGTGACCTGCTTGAGATCGGTTTCCCCCAAGCTGCTGGCCAGCAGCAGGCGTTGCCCTTCGAAGGCCCAGGGCATCGGAGGCCCGGCACGCATCCCCTGGCTCAGCGGCGAACTGGCCTTGAGGGGAATCATCACGGTCTGCGCAGGCCCCGCCGGCAGGTCGATGCGGCTGGTGAGCGTGCGACCGTCGCTGCTCTGCACGGTCACATCGACGGTCAGGGCCCAGTCCATGGCGCTCTGCAGGCGCAGGGTGAGGGCCTGGACGCCGGTCCAGTCCCAGGCACCGCTCTGAGGGCTCAGGCGCAGCGTCGGTTGCGCCACCGGATTGAACACTACGCGCCGTAATGCCTCACCCTCGGCTGTCTGTTCCGCATTGTACTGCGGCATCCCGGCATCCTGAGTCGTCACGTTCACGACCGAGGCAGGGCGGACAAAACTGAACAGCGTCTGTTGCCCGGCCAGCAAAGGGGCACTGAACAACAGCGTTAGCAAGGCAGGCAGGGTACGGCGAATCATGGGGCGGTTGCTCTCCTTCAGAGCCCTGCTGGGCTCACGACCAGACTTTGACAACGTGCCGGGGCGCAATACTCCGGCAGTCAGCTGATTTCCCGCCGGAAGGGCGGGAGTGCATTGAGGATAGCCTTGCCGTAGCGCTGGGTGACCAGACGCCGGTCGAGCAAGGTGATGACGCCACGGTCCTGCTCGGTGCGCAGCAGGCGGCCGCAGGCCTGGATCAGGCGTAGCGAGGCATCGGGCACGGCGATCTCCATGAACGGGTTGCCACCCCGGGCCTCGATCCACTCGGCCAAGGCCGCCTCGACCGGGTCGTCGGGCACGGCGAAGGGAATCTTGGCGATGACCACGTGCTCGCAATAGGCACCCGGCAAGTCGACCCCCTCGGCGAAGCTGGCGAGACCGAACAACACGCTGTGCTGGCCGTCATCGACCCGCGCCTTGTGCTTGTTGAGTGTTTCCTGCTTGGAGAGGTTGCCCTGGATCAGCACCAGCTTGCGCCAGTCGCGGTCCAGGCCGTCGAACACGTCCTGCATCTGCTTGCGCGAAGAGAACAGCACCAGCGCGCCACGGGCCTCCTCGACGATGTTCGGCAGCTCACGAATGATCGCCGCCGTGTGGGCGGTGGCATCCCGCGGGTCGGCGCCCAGGTCGGGCACTCGCAGCAGGCCAGCGTCACCATGCACGAACGGGCTGGGCACCACGCAGGTGACGGCGTCGCGCGGCAGGCCCGAACGCATGCGGAAACGGTCGAACTTGCCCAACGCGGTGAGCGTAGCCGAGGTGACCAGGGCGCCGTGGGCAACGTTCCAGAGGCTCTTGCGCAGCATCTCGGCAGCGAGGATCGGGCTGGCATTGACCTCGATATCGAACAACGCGCCGGATTCGGCCAGGGTGAGCCAGCGGGCCATGGGCGGGCTGTCTTCCGGGTCTTCGGCGGTGAAGGCGGTCCACAGCTCCCAGTTACCCTGGGCACGGGTCACCAGGCTGCCGAACAGTGGGTACCACTCTTCGGCCTGGTGACTGGCAATGCCAATGTTGTTCTCGCCGTCCATGCCCTCCTTGAGCAAGTCGGCCAAGCGCGTGAACAAGTCGTTGAGGCGGGCGAAGCCTTTTTTCAGCTCGATGCCGACTTCACGGATCTGCTCGGGCACCACGCCACCTTCGAAACGGTAGCGTGGGCGGTCACGCCCCTCCATGTCTTCGCCGGCGCGGAAGTCGGCAACCTGCTCACAGAGGGTGAACATGAACTGCTGCTGCGTACGCACCTCACGGGCCAGTTCCGGCACTTGCTCGATGTACCGGCCCAAGTCACCTGGCAACGGGTGTTGGGCCAACAGTTTGGTGAGGTTCTTGGCGGTCTGTTCCAGCCAGTCGGCGGTGGAGCGCAGGCGCGAATAGTGGGCGAAATGGCCAATGGCCTTGTCTGGCAGGTGATGGCCTTCGTCGAATACGTACATGGTGTCGCGCGGGTCGGGCAGCACGGCACCGCCGCCAAGCGCGAGGTCGGCCAGGACCATGTCGTGGTTGGTGACGATTACATCGACCTTGCCCATGCCTTCGCGGGCCTTGTAGAACACGCACTGCTGGAAGTTCGGGCAGTGCCGGCCGGTGCACTGGCTGTGGTCGGTGGTCAGGCGCGCCCAGTCCTGGTCCTCGACGGCTTCGGACCAGCTGTCGCGGTCGCCGTCCCAACGATTACCGGCGAGCTTCTCGATCATGCTGTTGAACAGCTTCTGGCTGCGCTCGTCGACCTCGATGTGAAAACCTTCCTCCTCGAACAACTGGGCGGTGGCCGACTGGGCGTGGCCTTCCTGCAGCAGGATGTCGAGCTTGGAGAGGCACAGGTAGCGCCCCCGGCCCTTGGCCAGGGCGAAGCTGAAGTTCAGCCCGCTGTTGCGCATCAGGTCGGGCAAGTCCTTGAACACGATCTGCTCCTGCAGCGCCACGGTCGCGGTGGCGATCACCAGGCGCTTGCCGGCGGCCTTGGCGGCGGGGATCGCGGCCAGGCTGTAGGCGACCGTCTTGCCGGTACCGGTACCGGCCTCCACCGCCACCACGGCGGGCTCGCCGGCGCGGCGCCCTTCGTCGTCGCAGGCGATGTCACCGAGCACCTTGGCGACTTCGGCGATCATCAGGCGCTGGCCGTAGCGTGGCTTGAGGCTTTTGGCTTCGAGGAAACGCGAATAGGCGCCCTGGATGGTGGCTTTGAGTTCGTTGCTGATCATGGTCTGCAGGCGCCCGGAGGGCTGGATATATTTTCAGTGTTTCGCATGGGCCGGCTATCATACCCCGCTATTGCCCTTTGTGCCGCATGGAGATCCGGATGCTCGCCTTTGCCCTACCCTACACCTTGCACTTGCTTGCCGCCCTGGTCTGGGTTGGCGGTATGTTCTTCGCCTGGCTGGTGCTGCGCCCTGCCACAGTCGCCGCCCTCGAAGGGCCGGCGCGGCTGCGGTTGTGGGTGGAGGTTTTCCAGCGATTCTTCAGATGGGTCTGGCTGGCGGTGGCGGTGCTGGCTGTCAGCGGGGTGGGCATGATCCACCTGCGCTTTGCCGGGTTCGAGACGGCGCCTCGGTATGTGCAGGTGATGATCGGTGGCGGTATCGTGATGTTCGCCTTGTTCATGCGGATCCAGTCGTTGCTGCTACCGGAGTTGCGGGCGGCGGTGCAGGTTGAGAATTGGGCGTCGGGAGCCGGGGTCCTGGGGCGGATTCGACGGCTGGTTGGGGTCAACCTGGCGATTGGACTGCTGGTGGTGGCGGTGGCGGGGTCGCGGGTATTGGTTTAAGGCTGAGGCCAGGCCTCTCAAGAAGTTCAGCGGGAGAAATACGGCGTCCAGGAGACCGAGCGCCGCCGCGCGGCGCATCGCGGATGAATCCGCTCCTACAGGCAAGCGGGGATCGTTAGCACCAGCCACGGTGCAGCAGATGCAGGAGCGGATTTATTCGCGATGCGCCGCGCCGGCGGCGCTCGATCTCGAGAACGCAAGGCCGCCACCCCTGCCTCGTGTCATCATCACGCGATCAAAATCCGCTCCATAGGCCTCACCCCTTCAACGCCTTCTTGGGATAGATATCGTACCGACTCGATTTCCCCTCCAGGCTGTGACTCGGCTTCACCCCCTCGATGATCGGCGCCTTGCGCGGCCGCTTGACCACCACCCGGTGCGATGCCAACGCCAGGGCCGCCTCAAGCAAGGCCGGGGCATCCAGGTCATCCCCGACCAGGGGCCTGAACACCCGCATCTCCTTCTTCACCAGGGCACTCTTGTCCCGATGCGGGAACATCGGATCGAGGTAGATCACCTGCGGCGCTTCCCCCTCCCAGGCACGCATGCGCTCGATGGCATTGCCCGTCAGCAAGCGCATGCGCTCAACTATCCCACCCACCTCAAGATCGCCTCGCGCCCGCGCCAGCCCATCCTCGAGCAGCGCGGCAATCAATGGCTGACGCTCGATCAACGTCATCTGGCAGCCCAGGCTGGCCAGCACGAACGCATCCTTGCCGAGCCCCGCGGTAGCATCCAGCACCTGCGGCCTAACACCCTGGGCGATACCGACCGCCTTGGCGATCATCTGCCCGCTGCCGCCGCCGTACAGCCGCCGATGCGCCGCCTGCCCCTCGACGAAGTCCACCCGCACCGGCCCGGGTGCCTGCGGCCCCAACTGCTGAACCTGCAGGCCATCGGCGCCGACCTGCACGGCAAAACCGGCCTCGTCGTCGATCATCGGCAAGCCCAATCGCTGTGCCCATGCCTGGGCCTGCGCCTGGAACTCCGGGGCCAACGCTTCGACCCTGATACCTGTGCCCTGCTCTTGCTCTGCCATCCGTTCCCGCACTCGAAAAAAATTAATGAAACCCCGGCCACGGCCGATACACGCAGTATCCGCTATTCTGCCAGAGCACAACGCGCGCGACTGCCATGTCAGATACTCTCCCCATCGGCTTGACCTACCTGTCGCCTGTCGGCAACTACGGTCGGCAGAATACCCAGGCACTGGGTGGCGTCAGCCACCTGTGGCAGGATTTCTTCGCCCGCGCCATGGCCGAGCAGCAAGGGGATGTAACCGACAGCTTCAGCAAGGCGTTGGTGCAATACGACGAGGAGAGCGGCGAGCCCATCGGCGGTGCCAAGGCCCTGGCGCTGATCGATGCCCAGCGCGCCCTGCCGGTGCAGGACACCGAAGTGACACCGCCCGAGCCCCTGTTCCTGCCCAAGGCGGAGCTCGAAGCCAACCTGCTGGAGCCCGCGCCGGAGCCCTACAGCACGGTTGAACTGATCGAACAGCAGCGCCAGCTCGACCTGAACAACAGCTGGTTGCGCCCGGTGGTCATGAGCCAGGGCCACCCCCTTCCCGAGCCTGGCCCGGCACCCTCGCCCCGGCCCTTGTTCCTGCCGATCGCCGAGTTCGAGATGAACCTGCTCGACCCGGCACCGGAGCCCTTCGACGCGCCCACCCTCGCCAAACAGCAGAACGAACTGGAGTTCGATACCCACTGGGCGCGCCCGGTGGTGCTCAACAACGTTCGCGTACAGGCCTGAGCGCTCTCAACCATCAGCCCGTTTTAGGTGTTTGGCCACAAGGTTATTGATCAGTGGTGGCAGCGAGGCGCTTGGCGATGGCCTTGCAGCGGTCTCGAGATCGAGCGCCGCCCGCGCGGCGCATCGCGGATGAATCCGCTCCTACATCTGTTGCAACGTGCCGTACCTGTGAGGCCATGGTTGCCTGCCTAGGTGTCCGTCAAAGTACCGCGTCGGGCCCGCCCAGGCATAACTGGCCCGAAACAAACCTGTAGGAGCGGATTTATCCGCGATGCGCCGCGCGGGCGGCGCTCGATCGCCAGATCACTGCAACTCTACCGTCGAGCACCTTGAAAACGCCGGCCTCAACGACGAAACAGCTCATTGAGCTCGGCAAATGGCAAGGCCTGCTCACCATAGGCAAACGTACCCTGCTCACGGATTTCCTGCGCCGCGCGCTGGAATGCGCCCAATGCGGCGCGCGCCAGTGACGAACCCACGCTGATGCGCCGTACCCCCAGGTCCTGCAACTGGTTCACGCTCAGCGCCACACCCGGCATGCCCATCAGCACGTTCACCGGCTTCGGCGCCAGCGCCTGGACCACCGCGCGGATTTCATCGACGCTGCGCAGGCCAGGTGCGTACAACACATCGGCACCGGCTTCGGCGTAGGCCTGCAGACGCTTGATGGTGTCGTCCAGGTCCAGACGCCCATGCAGCAGGTTTTCGGCGCGGGCACAGAGGGTAAAGGGGAACGACAGGCTGCGTGCGGCCTGCGCCGCGGCGCGTACCCGGGCCACGGAAAGCTCGAAGTCGTAGATCGGCACATCGCTCCGGCCGCTGGCATCCTCGATCGATCCGCCAACCAGGCCTACCTCGGCAGCGCGCAGAATAGCCTGGGCACAGTCCTCGGGTAGATCGGCGAAGCCATTCTCAAGGTCCGCCGCCACCGGCAAAGGCGTGGCATCGACAATCGACTGGGCGTTAGCGAGGGTTTCATCGAGGGTCAGGGCGCCTTCCGCATCCGGCCGCCCCAGGCTGAACGCCAGGCCCGCGCTGGTAGTGGCCAGCGCCTCGAAGCCCAGGCTCGCCAGCAGCTTGGCGGAGCCGGCATCCCACGGATTGGGGATGACGAACACGCCCTCACGCTCATGCAGCGCCTTGAAGGCCTCGGCTCGCAGGGTTTGCACATCCATGGGTCAACCTCCGGCAGTTGAACAGTGGGGTCAGAGTAGCCCCAGTTGTTCGACCTCGGGGGCACGCGGCAATTCCGGCAATGCAGCCAACCCAGGCAGGCGTGCCATCAGGCGCTGGTGGAAATGCTGGGCCAGGGCGGCAGCCAGGCGGTTGTCCGAAGTATGCAGGAACATGTACGGGTTACGGCCCTCTTCGATCCAGGCCGCGACCTTATCGACCCAAGGGGTGAGGAAGGCTTCATTGGCGGCCAGCTCAGGGTGGCCGATGAAGCGCACCTGCGGGTGCTGGCTGAAGGCGCAAGGGCGCGGCGGTACCTTGGGTTTCTTGGCCTGGGCATGCAACACGCCGGGGTCACGCGAAGTGCAACTGAACAGGGCCCGTGGGTCCAGGCAGATACGTTCGACGCCACGCTCATGTAGCAATCGGTTGAGCTGGCGCTCCTCCTCGCCCCGTGCGAAGAACGCATCGTTGCGCACTTCCACGGCCACCGGCACGCCGATCTCGTCGAGAAAATGGGCCAATTCACCCATGCGCGCCGGGCCGAACTGCGCGGGCAACTGCAGCCAGTAAGGCGATACCCGCTCCCCCAATGGCGACATCAGGCGCGTGAAGTCGATAGCCGAATCGAGCTGGGCACGCAGATCGCCCCCATGGCTGACGTCGCCGGGAAACTTGGCGGTAAAACGAAAACCAGATGGCATGGTCTGCGCCCAGCGCTCCACTGTGGCAGGGGCGGGACGGGCATAGAAGGTGGTGTTGCCTTCGACGGCATTGAACACCCGGCTGTACAGGCCGAGAAATTCAGTGGGTCGGGAATCGGTGGGGTACAGGTAGTCGCGCCAGGCGTTTTCGCTCCAGGACGGACAACCGAGGTAGTAAGGGAGGGGGGATGGTGTCATCCATCAAATGTACAGGTCCAGCCCCAGCACTTCCATCTCCCAGTCGGTGAAGCCCGCGGTGGTCAGGTAACTGGCCAGGGCGGTGGAAGTACGGCGGTCACGGGCACGGGGGAAGATCAGGTCCTGCTGACGGGCTGGCAGGTTGCTGCCACGGCTTTTGCTGCGAGCCACCTGGACCTCGACTTCGTCGATGATCTCGGCGTCGGCTTCGTCGACGACTTCGTCACGCACCGACGCCTTGCGCGGCGCGCGCTTGATGGGGTAGCTCTGTGAAGAAAAGCCGTCGATACGCATGGACTGGGCACTCAGGATCAATGATGGCAATTTAGCAGCATCAGGGATCCATCGCTAATGCCCGAACTGATAACTGGACCACAGTTCGCGCAAAAGGTTTTATCTCGAACGGCGATAGCCGACGAAATGCCTCAGCGCGCCTTGGGCGTAGCTACATTATCGCGCAGGTAGACCGGTTGCGCCTGCTCGGCGGCGACGGCCTCGCCTCGGTTCCAGGCGAACGAAGCCAGGCTGAGGATATCCAGGGCGTTGGGCAACGCGGCTGCATCGCTGGCGCTGACCTGCGCCGCCAGACGTTCGGCGTAGCCCCAACCGGTACCGGCCCCGAACCACTCGGCACCCTGCCCGTCTGGCAAGGTTACACGTTCTGGTGGCAGCACCATTTCCTGACCGACCAGGCGCATCTCGCCCTGCTGCGCCTGGTAGCACCCCCAGTACACCTCGTCCATGCGCGCATCGATGGCCGCCGCCACCTGCTGCACGCCACGCTCGCGCAACGCGCCCTGGGCCAGGGCGGCCAGGTTCGATACCGGCAACACCGGGCGCTCCAGGGCGAAAGCCAGCCCCTGGACCACGCCGATGGCGATGCGCACGCCGGTGAAAGCGCCCGGCCCACGACCAAAGGCGATGGCATCAACAGCGCTCAACGCCACACCGGCATCGGCCAGCAACTGCTTGATCATGGGCAGCAGCTTCTGCGCGTGCATGCGCGGGATGACCTCGTAATGACTGGTGACCTTGCCATCATGCAGCAAGGCAACGGAACAGGCTTCGGTGGCGGTATCCAGGGCCAGCAGAGTGGTCATCGAACGCGGTATCCAGGCGACAGAAGAAAAAGAGCGGCAGTATAAACGACAACGGCCCGCAAGCGGGCCGTCGTGACGCACGGTGTTGGATCAGCTCAGGGCTGCCAGCACCTTGGCGGTGATCGACTCGACCGAACCGACACCTTCGATGTGGCTGTACTTCGGCTTGCCGGCGTTCGCGGCCGACAGCTTCTGGTAGAAGTCCACCAGCGGCTTGGTCTGGCTGTGGTAGACCGACAGGCGATGACGCACGGTTTCTTCCCGATCGTCGTCACGCTGGATCAGCTCTTCACCGGTGACATCGTCCTTGCCTTCGACTTTCGGCGGGTTATAGACGATGTGGTAGGTGCGGCCCGAAGCCAGGTGCACACGGCGGCCCGCCATGCGGCCGACGATTTCTTCGTCGTCCACGGCAATCTCGACCACGGCGTCAATGTCGACACCGGCGGCGACCATGGCTTCAGCTTGCGGGATGGTGCGCGGGAAACCGTCGAACAGGCAGCCTTTGGCGCAGTCCGGCTGGGCGATGCGCTCCTTGACCAGGCTGATGATCAGTTCGTCGGAGACCAGCTGGCCAGCATCCATGACTTTCTTGAGCTCCAGGCCCAGTGGGGTGCCGGCCTTGACGGCGGCACGCAGCATGTCACCGGTGGAGATCTGTGGAATACCGAACTTCTCGGTGATGAACTTTGCCTGAGTACCTTTACCGGCCCCGGGAGCTCCCAGCAGAATTACGCGCATCTTGTGCTCCTCATATTTTTCTATGCAAATCAACGGATTCGGCGCACAAGGCCAACTCCGGAAAATCGGACGAGACCGCAAAATCGGTCAAAAGGCTGCTCAAGATACACAGCGCCCGCCCCCCCGACAAGCGTCCCAAAGTGGCAGGAACACGCCAATCGCGGCCTGCCGGGGTGCTGGTTGCGCCCGGCGCAACCCGCCATCCCTGCCCTGCCCGACAGCGGCAGGCACAGTCCTAGCCCGGCTCTCCTGGGCAATTCAGCCAGTGTTACGCAAACCGGCAGCAATACCCGCCACAGTGACCAGCAAGGCCTGCTCCAGCGGGCTGTCCAGAGCGGCTTCGCGGCTGCGCGAACGGGCCAGCAGCTCGGCCTGCAGGCGGTGCAGCGGGTCCAGGTAGGTGTTGCGCAGGCGGATGAATTCCAGGGTTTCGGGGCTGTGTGCCAGTAGCACCTGCTGCCCGGTCAAGCCCAGCACTACCTGGCACGACTGCGACAATAGGTCGCGCAAATGCGCGCCCAACGGTAGCAGCCCCGGTTGCACCAGACGTTCGTCGTAGGCCTCGGCGATCTGCGCGTCGGCCTTGGCCAGGACCATCTCGAGCATGTCGATGCGGGTGCGGAAGAACGGCCACTGCTCGCGCATCTGCGCCAGCAGGTCGGCCTGCCCCCGCGTCAGGGCATTGCTCAACGCAGTCTCCCAGCCCAGCCAGGCCGGCAGCATCAGGCGAGTCTGGGTCCAGCCAAAGATCCACGGGATCGCCCGCAGGCTTTCGATCCCCCCGGCGCGACGCTTGGCCGGGCGACTGCCCAGCGGCAGGCGCCCGAGCTCCTGCTCCGGCGTCGACTGGCGGAAGTACTCGACGAAGTCCGGGTTGTCCCGCACCACGCCGCGGTACGCCTTCACACCGTCGGTGGCCAGTTGGTCCATCAATGCGCGCCATGCGGGTTCAGGCGGTGGCGGCGGCAACAAGGTCGCCTCCAGCACGGCGGCAAGATACAGGTTGAGATTCTGTTCAGCGATGCCTGGGAGGCCGAACTTGAAACGGATCATCTCGCCCTGCTCTGTAGTACGGAAACGACCGCCCACCGAGCCTGGCGGCTGCGACAGGATCGCCGCGTGGGCCGGGCCACCGCCGCGCCCCACGGTACCTCCACGGCCATGGAACAGCAGCAACTCGACCTGGTGCTCGCGGCAGATGCGCACCAGGTTCTCCTGGGCGCGGTACTGGGCCCACGCAGCCGCCGTGGTGCCGGCGTCCTTGGCCGAGTCGGAGTAGCCGATCATCACTTCCTGCGGGCCGTGCAACCCCGCGCGATAGCCCGGCAACCCCAGCAACCGCTCCATCACCGGCCCGGCATTGTCCAGGTCGGCCAGGGTCTCGAACAGCGGCACCACGCGCATTGGCCGGGTCAGCCCGGCCTCCTTGAGCAGCAATTGCACAGCCAGCACATCCGAAGCAGTGCCGGCCATGGAGATCACATACGAGCCCAACGAGGCGGCTGGCGCGGCAGCGACCTCTCGACAGGTGGCCAGCACCTCGGCCGTCTCGGCAGCTGGCTTGAAGTGCGCCGGCAGCAAGGGCCGACGGTTCTTCAGCTCATGCTGGAGGAACTGGATGCGACGCTCTTCGTCCCAGTCGGCGTAGCGTCCGAGGCCCAGGTAATCGGTGATCTCCGACAGCGCGTCACGGTGCCGGGCGGCGTCCTGACGCACGTCCAGACGCACCAGGAACAGCCCGAAGGTCACCGCCCGGCGCAGGCAGTCGAGCAACGGGCCATCGGCGATCACACCCATGCCGCAGGCGTGCAGTGACTGGTAGCACAGCTCCAGCGGCGCGATCAGCTCACGGTTGTCCACCAGCACCGCGGCACTGGCCGGTTGCGGACCGGCCAATGAGGCATGGGCCCAGGCGCGAGTGGCACGCAGGCGATCGCGCAATTGCTTGAGCAGCGCGCGGTAGGGCTCGGCGCTGTCGCCGACGTGCTCGCGAAGGGCGTCGCTGGCCTGCTGCATCGAGAGCTCGGCGGCCAGGTAGTCGATATCGCGCAGGAACAGGTCGGCCGCCATCCAGCGCGCCAATAGCAGGACTTCCCGGGTGACGGCAGCCGTCACGTGGGGGTTGCCATCGCGGTCCCCGCCCATCCACGAAGCGAAGCGCACCGGTGCCGACTCAAGCGGCAGGTGCAGGCCGGTAGCCTCGAACAGCGCCTTGTCGACCTTGCGCAGGTGGTTGGGCACCGCCTGCCACAGGGAATGCTCGATCACCGCAAAGCCCCATTTGGCCTCGTCCACCGGCGTGGGCCGGGTGCGTCGGATCTCTTCGGTGTGCCAGGCCTCGGCAATCAGCCGGCGTAGGCGCTCACGCACTTGCTGGCGTTCGGCGGGGATGAGATCGCGGTGATCCTGCGCCGCCAGTTGCGCAGCGATGGCATCGTACTTCTGGATCAAGGTGCGGCGTGCCACTTCCGTGGGGTGGGCCGTGAGCACCAGCTGGATGTCGAGCCGGGCCAATTGCCGGGCCAGGGCATCATTGCCGTGCCCGGCCGCTTTCAACCGCGCCAGCAGCTCGGGAAGCACCCGGGCCTCGAACGGCTCCGGCTGGTCGGCGTCGCGACGATGGATCAACTGGTACTGTTCGGCGATGTTGGCCAGGTTGAGGAACTGGTTGAACGCCCGCGCCACGGGCAGCAGGTCTTCTTCGGCCAGGTCGCCGAGGGTGGAACTGAGCTGCTCGCCCTCCCCGCGCCGCTCGGCCTTGGCGCTGTGGCGGATGTCCTCGATCTTCTGCAAGAACGCTTCGCCATGCTGCTGGCGAATGGTTTCGCCGAGCAGCTCCCCCAACAAATGCACATCCTCACGCAGGCGCTGATCGATATCGCTCATCGGGCTTCTCCACTCCAGGAAACAGCAGGCCTCAAGAGTGCCCATTGCCACCCGCGCCTGGCAAGCCGCACGTCCGCAAAGCAACTAAAGTGAAGGGAGGTCAAGGGAAGCAATGCCATTTTCGAGGCTTTGACAGAGGTCATCATGAAAATCCGCGAACTCGCCCAGCACTGGGAACAGAATGCCGCCGGACGCCTGAGCCCCACCGGCCATGTCTTGCACCTGGATATGGAAGCCGAAGCGCGCCTGGCCGCGCTGATCGAGATGTACCCCAAGCGCAGCCCCGAGGAATTACTGGGCGAACTGGTTGCCGCGGCCCTGGAGGAGCTGGAAGCCAGCTTCCCTTACATCAAGGGCCAGCAGGTGATCGCCACTGACGAGGAAGGTGATCCGTTGTATGAGGATATCGGCCCGACACCACGCTTCCTGGCGCTGTCCAGGCGCCATCTGCAAGCCCTTGGCAGCCAGGAAAAGAACAAACGTCACTGACCGCCCCATGCTCCTCCGAGGCCTCTGCTACAGGCCTCGGTACCCCTCCGGCAGCCGAAAGTTCCAGCCTTTTCGTGCTGACTGATTAGTCAGAAAAAAATATCGTTAGCGTACGAATTTTTCTGAACCTTTGAAAAAACGCCTCGGTCACAGCCAATAGCCACCACGGCCAAACCTTGTGCAAACAAGCGTTGCCGCGTTTGTCTTGGCACAGGGAAACAGCGATGGGCCCACTGCGGACATCGTCGTTAACAGGAGTGACCCCATGGAGTTGACCCTCATGAAGACCCGCATCGCATACCCCTCTTCCACTCATCTGCGCGGGCTCAAGCTGGCCGCCTTGGCGCTGGGTAGCAGCCTGGTGCTGGCCGGTTGCGCCGGCAATCCGCCTTCCGAGCAGTACGCTGTGACCCAGTCGGCGGTCAATTCGGCGGTGAGTGCCGGCGGCACCGAGTTCGCGGCGGTGGAGATGAAAGCGGCCCAGGACAAGTTCAAGAAGGCTGAGATCGCCATGCACGACAAGCAGTACGACCAGGCAAAACTGCTGGCCGAACAAGCCGAGTGGGACGCTCGCGTCGCCGAGCGCAAGGCCCAGGCGGCCAAGGCCCAGAAAGCCGTGCAGGACGCTCGCCAGGGTGTCCGCGACGTACGTGAGGAAGGCCTGCGCAGCGCTGAATGAGCCTGCCGGCCACTGACCCCCTCTTGAAGATCAAAGGATGAACACTATGCGCAACTACGTCATGATTCCCGCCCTGCTGGCCCTGAGCGTAGGCCTGGCCGCCTGCTCCCATGACCCGAACGCCAACCTCGAGTCGGCCCGCACCAACTTCTCCGCGCTGCAGAGCGATCCGCAGTCGAGCAAGGTCGCCGCGCTCGAGACCAAGGACGCCCAGGACTGGCTGAACAAGGCCGACAAGGCCTACATGGAACGTGAGAACGAGAAGAAGGTCGACCAGCTCGCCTACCTCACCAACCAGCGTGTCGAAGTGGCCAAGCAGACCATCGCCCTGCGCACCGCCGAGGCCGAGCTGAAAAACGCCGCCGCCCAGCGCGCCCAGGCCAAGCTCGATGCCCGCGACGCGCAGATCAAGAAGCTTCAGGACAGCCTGAACGCCAAACAGACCGACCGGGGTACCCTGGTGACCTTCGGTGACGTGCTGTTCGACTTCAACAAGGCCAACCTCAAGAGCAGCGCCTACCCGAACATCACCAAGCTGGCACAGTTCCTCCAGGAGAACCCGGAGCGCAAGGTGATCATCGAGGGCTACACCGACAGCGTTGGCTCGGCCAACTACAACCAGACCCTGTCGGAGCGCCGCGCCAACAGCGTGCGCATGGCGCTGGTGCGGGCGGGCGTGGACCCGGCGCGCATCGTTGCCCAGGGCTATGGCAAGGAGTATCCGGTGGCGGACAACACCAGCAACTCCGGCCGCGCGCAGAACCGCCGGGTGGAGGTGACCATCTCCAACGACAACCAGCCGGTGGCGCCGCGGGCGGTGAGCCAGATCCAGTGATGGCTGATGCTTGAGTGAGGAACCCCGCCTTGATGGCGGGGTTTTTCGTGCCGGCCTTCAAATCATGGTGCGTCGCGAAGTGCTAGACGACAGGCTTGCAGCGCACTCCAGATCGAGCGCCGCCCGCGCGGCGCATCGCGGATGAATCCGCTCCTACAGCTGTTGCAACGTGCCGCACCTGTGAGGCCGTGGTTGCCCGCCTGATTGCGCCGCCGCCCCACCTCGCTGTAGGAGCGGATTCATCCGCGATGCGCCGCACAGGCGGCGCTCGATCTCGCAGCCAGCAAACTTCTGCGACCACAGGCCCGATTCACTGCACCTGCTGCGGCGTCTCCTGCCCCATGCAGCGCACCGCGCGCTTGCGGTTGTCCACCAGTACGCCGGTCAGGCCCTTCTGCTCGGTATCGAACAGCACCAACACGCCATCGATGCACTGCGCCACTTGCGGTGCCGGTGTCAGCGAGAGTTTGTAGTCCTCGCCCGGAATGGTCTTGAGCATGGTGAAGTCCTGCAGCAACAGGGCGTCCTGTGGCTTGGCGAAATGCAGGTAGCCGTAGTACCACAGGGTCCCCACCGTCACGATGATGCTGCCGATGCCGGTCAGGATCAGCGGGATGGCGTTGCGTTCTTCACTCATTGCGCGTTCTTCTCGTCAGGGTAGTTGGGAACTTCGGCCAGGCGGCGCAGGCCGTTGAAATGCGTGGGGTCATCCAGGAAACGCAGCATCACCTGGCGCCAGGTCGGGTCGGCGAAAGTCTGCACATGGTCGCCGCGGGTCAGTTGCAACACCCGGGGCGGTGGCGCATGCCGGTACAGGCGCAGGCCGTTTTCAAGTGGTACGAGGTGGTCGTCGATGCTGTGGAAGAACAGCTTCGGCGGGCTGTCCAGGTGTTCGATCGAGTTGATTGCGCTGTCGCCGTCCGGCACCAGCCAGGACAGCGGCACCTGCAACGGCCAGGTCATCCAGGAAGTACTGAGCGCATAGCGTCCCACCGCGCGGTAGCTGGCAGGCACGCCATCGAACACCAGCGCCCTGAAACGCCGGCGCTGCTCGGGGTGCTGGGCAAGGTAATGAATGGCCATTGCGCCGCCCAGGCTCTGGCCCAGCAGCACCAGAGGCTTGCCCTGCGCCTGCGGCGCCTTGTCGAGCCAGCCCAACGCCGCGTCAATATCGCCATACACCTCTGGCAGGGTGGCCTTGCCCTGGGACAGCCCGTAGCCGCGGTAATCGAGCATCAATACCTGGTAACCCGACGCCGGCAACCAGTAGCTGCCCCCCAGGTGCAGGGCCAGGTTACCGCCGTTACCGTGCAGGTGCAGCACGGTGCCCTTGACCTCGACACCCTCCTTCGCCGGTAACCACCAGGCATGCAGACGCGTGCCATCCGCGGCGGTAATCGTCAGGTCCTGATAGTGGAGGCGGGCCTTTTCCGGGGTGAACGGCTGGCCACGCTCTGGGTAGAACAGCAGGCTGCTGCAGCCGCTCAACAGCAGCAGCCCGAGGCCGAAGGCGAGGTGACGGCAGGCGTCAGAGAATGTTCGCGTAATCGGCTTCAATGCGGTCCAGGCTCAGGTGGTTGAGGAAGTTGGAGAAGCACATCCACGCCGACAGTGCGTTGAGGTCGCGGAACTGCTCCGGCAGGTACTTGGGCGGCTCCACCAGCCCTTCTTCGACCAGTTGGCGCAGGGTGCGCATGTCTTCCAGGGTGGTCTTGCCGCAGAACAGCAACGGGATCTGCTCCAGCTTGCCCTTCTTCACGGCCAACTGAATGTAGTTGTAAACCATGATGAAGCCCTTGAGGTAGGACAAGTCCTTGGTGAATGGCAGCCCGTTGGGCACCGAGCCACGGAACACCCGGCTGGCATTGCTGTAGCTCTGCCCCATCTCGAAGCCCTGGCCGCGGAAGAACTCGTAGACCTGCATGAAGTCGGCGCCCTCCTCGACCATGTGGATGGCGCGGGTGCGGTTGGTCAGCTTGCGCAGGCGGCTGGGGTAGGAGGCAAAGGCGATCACCTCCATGAGAATGGCCAGGCCTTCCTGGGTCACCGTGGACGAGGGCGGGCCCTTGGCCAGGAAGGTGCAGATCGGCTGGTTCAGGCCGTTGAGGGTGGTGCCGACATGCACCAGGCCCTCGTGCACTTCGAGGGCGCGCACGTCGCGGCTGTTGAACATGGCATCGGCGCGCACCTTGATGTAGTCGGCGCCGGCCGCGGCATCGGCGACGATGCCGTCGGACTCGAACACGCGGATGGTTTCCTCGGCCTCGCCGAACACCTTGTTCAGGCGACGCTGGAGGATTTCCACGGCCTCCTTCGCGGTGAGGTTCTTCGGCTCGTCCTTCAGGTCGCCACGGCCATCGATGTTGTTGAGGTAGTCCGAGAGCATCAGCCCCAGGTCGGCAAGTGTCGGGTCGCCAGCATGGAAAGCGTCGGAGGCGGCGCCGTAGAGCTCCTGGGAGATCAGCCCGAAGTCCTCGGTACCGCGTGCTTCGAGCATGCGCACGACCATGCGGTACTCCTTGCACATGCGTCGCATGATCTGCCCGACCGGGTTGAACTGGCCGAGTTGACGGGTGATGTCCCGTTCGATGTTCTGGAATTCGGCCTTCACCGCACTGGAGTCGAACGACAACGGGCGGTTCTGGTAGTACGCGCGGTCCACCGCCGGAGGCTCCTTGCCCTTGGCCTTGAGAAAGCCCTGGCGGATGCCGTCGTCCCACTTCACCGCGTCGAGCACGCGGATGGGGGTCTGCGCGGTGACGATGCGATCGGACAGTGCGCGTATGGTCTGCTGGTAATCGTCCACCGGGGACTCCTTGAATCGGATTGCCCTGCAATCAGTCGGGTCTTGTTCGCCGACAAGCCGGCTCCTACCGGAACAGTGACCGTAGGAGCCGGCTTGCCGGCAAACAGCCCATGCTATTTAGCCACGCGCTCAAAGCGTGCCACTTCGACGAACAGGTCAGAGTTGGCCGGATCGTCCAGATAAGCCAGGACCCGCTCCGACGGACTGTCGATCAGCACGCCCGGGCCGTTGTCCTCCGGCACCTCGGTGCTGCGCCCGCTCAGTTCCTTCTTGTCCAGCGCCTGCTGCACCTGCTCTACATCAAGGTTGTAGACCACCAGTTGCTTGCCATCGACCACCTCGAAACCACCGATCAGGAAGCGGCCGCCCAAACGCTTGGGCACGCCCGCCGACAGGTACCAGCGGTTGCCGTGCCGGGCCACGGTGAAGGCGTACTCCTCGGGCGCCTTGCCTTGGGCATGTGCTACCGCCTTGTAGGTGTTGCCACCCGCCCGGCTGATACTCAGCTTCAGCGGCTGGCCCCAGGCATCCTTGCTGCTCCATTGGCCCAGCAGGGCCTTGGGCGCCGCCTGGTTGACGGGCAGCGGCTCGTCGAAAGTCACCAGACAACCGCCCAGCAGGAGGAATGACAAGGTCAACAACACCACACGCCAGGCTTTCATCCGCTTCTCCTTGGAAATTCGTGTGCCGCTCAGGCCGATGCCAGCACCATCTGCAGGTATCGGACCAGGATAGCGAGCATCTGCTCATCGGCCGGCGCATCCGCAGCCTTGAGCAGGCCCTGATATTCCATCTGCTCGATTATCGCCGTCAACATCTGGGCGTCCTGATCGGGCTGGCGCGAGCCGACCACCTGGAGGATCTGCCGCGCGCCGTGCAGCAGGATCTGCTCGTGGGCCTGCACCAGCTCCGCCAACCGAGCGCACAACAGAGCCTCCTGGCGGAAGGCCTGCTCGGCCATGAGGAAGTCGCGACGGTTGTTCAGCTGGCGTCGGACATAGTCGGCCAGCATGCGCGCCACTTCGTCGGCCAGATGGGCCCGGGCCTCGGGCGTGCCGTCGCCCTGGGCCAGCAACTGGCGCAGCACGCCTTCGGTATTGGTCCACAGCTTGGCCATATAGGCCGCGCTGCGTTCGACGTACTGGGCGAAGGTGTCGGCCAGCAGGTCCTGGATATCCTTGAAGTAGTAGGTGGTCGCCGACAACGGCACCCCGGCCTCGGTGGCCACGGCGCGGTGGCGCACGCCGCGCACGCCATCGCGCACGACGATGCGCATGGCGGCGTCGAGAATTTGCTGGCGGCGCTGCTCGCTGCCCTGGCGGGCGGTCTTGCGGCCCTGGTATTGCACGCTCTCGGCGACGGCGGTGGCGATGCCGGCGGCGCCTTGGTGGGGCATGGCGGGTGTCACGATGGCTACCTCTTGGTGGTAATGGCCCCGTTCGCCGGCTTGCCGGCGAACGGGGCTGGCGATCAGCAGGCATGAAAAAGCCGCCTCGAAAGGCGGCTTGTTCACATCGCTCAGGCCTGTGGACGCATGTGCGGGAACAGGATCACGTCGCGAATCGACGGCGAGTTGGTCAGCAGCATCACCAGACGGTCGATACCAATGCCTTCACCGGCAGTCGGCGGCATGCCATATTCCAGCGCGCGGACGAAGTCGGCGTCGTAGTGCATGGCCTCGTCGTCGCCGGCGTCTTTCTCGGCGACCTGGGCGAGGAAACGCTCGGCCTGGTCTTCGGCATCATTGAGCTCGGAGTAGGCGTTGGCGATCTCGCGGCCACCGATGAACAGCTCGAAGCGGTCGGTCACGGCCGGGTTGTCGTCGTTGCGACGGGCTAGCGGCGAGACTTCGAACGGGTACTCGGTGATGAAGTGCGGCTGCTCCAGCTTGTGCTCGACCAGCTCTTCGAAAATCATCACCTGCAGCTTGCCCAGGCCTTCGTGGCCCAGCACCTTGGCGCCGGCCTTCTTGGCGATCTCGCGGGCACGGTCGACGTCCTGCAGTTCGGCGGCGGTGAGCTCCGGGTTGTACTTGAGGATCGAGTCGAACACCGACAGGCGCACGAACGGCTCGCCGAAGTGGAACACCTTGTCGCCGTACGGCACGTCGGTGCTGCCCAGCACCAGCTGCGCCAGTTCGCGGAACAGCTCCTCGGTGAGGTCCATGTTGTCGCGGTAGTCGGCGTAGGCCTGGTAGAACTCGAGCATGGTGAACTCGGGGTTGTGCCGGGTCGACACGCCTTCGTTGCGGAAGTTGCGGTTGATCTCGAACACTTTTTCAAAACCACCCACAACAAGCCGCTTGAGGTAGAGCTCAGGCGCGATGCGCAGGAACATGGCCATGTCCAGCGCGTTGTGGTGGGTTTCGAACGGCTTGGCCGCGGCGCCGCCCGGGATGGTCTGCAGCATCGGGGTTTCGACTTCGAGGAAGTCGCGCTCGATGAGGAACTTGCGGATATGCGAGATCACCTGCGAACGCACGCGGAAGGTGTGGCGGGTTTCCTCGTTGACCATCAGGTCGACATAGCGCTGGCGGTAGCGCTGTTCAGTATCGGTCAGGCCGTGGTGCTTGTCCGGCAGCGGGCGCAGCGACTTGGTCAGCAGGCGCACGTTGGTCATCTCGACGTACAGGTCGCCCTTGCCGGAACGGGCCAGGGTGCCTTCGGCGCTGATGATGTCGCCCAGGTCCCAGGTCTTGACCGCTGCGAGGGTGTCTTCCGACAGGGTCTTGCGGTTGACGTAGACCTGGATGCGGCCGGTCATGTCCTGGATGACCATGAACGAGCCACGGTTGAGCATGATGCGACCGGCGACCTTGACCGGGATGGCGGCTGCTTCCAGCTCTTCCTTGGTCTTGTCCGCGTACTGTTTCTGCAGGTCGTTGCAGTAGCTGTCGCGGCGGAAGTCGTTGGGGAAGGCATTGCCCTTCGCGCGTTCGGCGGCAAGTTTTTCCTTGCGCAGGGCGATCAGGGCGTTTTCTTCCTGTTGCAGGTCTTGCGCTTCGGTCTTGAGGTCGCTCATGTCGTCATTCTTTCCATCAGGTGTTCGTTGCCCCTGTCGGGCAGGGCACGCGATACGGGCCGACGGCCTCGTATCGCGGCGGTGGTGTGCGGATTACAGCCCCTGCTTGAGGCTCGCTTCCAGGTACTGGTCGAGGTCGCCGTCCAGGACCTTCTGGCAGTCGCTACGCTCGACGCCGGTACGCAGGTCCTTGATGCGCGAGTCATCAAGTACGTAGGAGCGGATCTGGTGACCCCAGCCGATGTCCGACTTGCTGTCTTCCAGTGCCTGCGAGGCGGCGTTGCGCTTCTGCATTTCCAGCTCGTACAACTTGGCCCGCAGCATTTTCATGGCGGTATCCTTGTTGGCGTGCTGGGAACGTTCGTTCTGGCAGGCCACCACGGTGTTGGTGGGCACGTGGGTAATACGGACCGCCGAGTCGGTGGTGTTCACGTGCTGACCACCGGCGCCGGAGGAGCGGTAGGTGTCGATACGCAGGTCGGACGGGTTGATCTCGATCTCGACCTTGTCGTCGATCTCGGGCGAGACGAATACCGCCGAGAACGAGGTGTGGCGACGTGCGCCGGAGTCGAACGGGCTCTTGCGCACCAGGCGGTGCACGCCGATCTCGGTGCGCAGCCAGCCAAAGGCGTACTCGCCCTTGATGTGCACGGTGGCGCCCTTGATGCCGGCGACTTCGCCTTCGGACAGTTCGATGATGGTGGCGTCGAAGCCGCGCTTGTCGGCCCAGCGCAGGTACATGCGCAGCAGGATGTTAGCCCAGTCCTGGGCTTCTGTTCCGCCGGAGCCGGCCTGGATGTCGAGATAGGCGTTGTTCATGTCCATCTCGCCGCTGAACATGCGACGGAACTCGAGCTGGGCCAGTTTTTCTTCCAGGCCTTCCAGCTCGGTCACGACGTCGCCGACGGCGCCTTCGTCATTTTCCTCGACGGCCATGTCGAGCAGGTCCTGGCAGTCGGCCAGGCCACCGGACAGCTTGTCCAGGGTTTCGACCACCTGCGCCAGCATGGCGCGCTCGCGGCCCAGGGCCTGGGCGTACTCGGGCTTGTTCCAGACAGCGGCGTCTTCCAGCTCGCGGTTTACTTCGACCAGGCGATCATGTTTGTGATCGTAGTCAAAGATACCCCCGAATGGACTGGGAACGCTCGGTGAGGTCCTTGATGGTGTTCAGGATCGGTTGGATTTCCATGGGCGGGCAGCTCTCGTGCGAATTCTGTGAAAAGCCCGCGAGTATAACCGAGTCCGCGGGCTGACGGCAGACCCGCCGGGCGGTATACGGGGAATCCTCCAGCGCCTTTTCACCAGTTTCGCGCTTTGGCTTTGGCTTTGGCTTTGGCTTTGGCTTTGGCTTTGGCTTTGGCTTTGGCTTTGGCTTTGGCTTTGGCTTTGGCTTTGGCTTTGGCTTTGGCGATCAAGAGGTTAGCCGCACCGTCAGCTAGCGATAGCTGCGCCC